>CAZWKK010000013.1:0-7535 GCA_964634855.1 uncultured Anaerolinea sp. | reverse complement strand
TGATAGGTGGCATGGGCGGTGTGACCTTCCTGCCAGTAGAACTCAAGGGTGCGCAAGAAAAGCCGGGTGCGCATTTCCCAACGGACCACATTGCCCCACTGGTTGATGAGCAAGGGCAGGTCACGGTAGCTCTTGATCCACTTGGAGTACATGTAGCCAATGATGGTCTCAGAGGTGGGGCGAACGATGAGCGGTTCTTCCAACTGTTCGCCGCCGCCGATAGTAACGACTGCTAATTCAGGGGAAAAGCCCTCAACGTGTTCCTTTTCTTTTTCCAGGAATGATTTTGGGATGAGCAGCGGGAAAGCCGCATTTTGGTGGCCGGTGGCTTTGAAACGGCCGTCCAATGCCTGCTGGATATTTTCCCAGAGAGCCCAGCCATATGGCCGCACCACCATGCATCCACGTACAGGGGCGTAGTCGGCCAGTTCAGCACGCTGGATCAACTGGTTATACCATTCTGAATAATTTTCACTTCTGGTCGGGAGTTTATCGTTGCTCATTTTATCTGTCCTGAATTTCAGTTTTATTGTTTGAACGAATCGAGGATCTCGATTGTACTTTTAATGGAGGGAGAATAGACCAAAAAACCGCGGTCACGGGTTTTGATGTATTCATCAAACTCCGATACAAATTGTTCCATGGTGGCTTGCCAGCCTTTAGCGAACAAGATGAGCGGTCGTTGTGGTATGGATTGAATGATCATTTCATTCCACATGGTAGTGATCTCCGCCAGAGTACCTACACCGCCAGGCATGGCGATGGCGGCGTCGCAGCGTTGAATGAGCGCAAAAAGCCGTTCCTGCAGCGTCTCATAACGCCATTCTTCGTCTAAATAAGCATTTGGCTTACGATCTGGGTGGCTTTTTTCGATCTGCACGCAGGTGGCGCCGATGACGTGTGCGCCGGCTTCAGACCCACCCAAAGAGACGGCTTCCATCACGCCCACATACCCACCGGTGAGCAGCGTATGCCCGGCCTTGCCAAGCTCATAACCAAGCTGATGGGCAACTTCAAAAGCCTCACTGCCGGGTTTGGGGGCAGAACCGCCGAATACACTAATGATCATTTTCCCCTCCACGATTATTGGGCTTATCCCATTCTCGGCCGTAATTCTTTTTCAATTTTTCTAAAATTGCCTGTTCCAGATCAATGTTATTGACGCTGGCCAGTTGCAGAAGGTACAGGGCCACATCAGCCAGTTCTTCGCTCAATGCCTGCGCGTCTTTTAGTTGATCTGACCACTGAAAATGTTCCAATACTTCCGCCGCTTCCAGGCTTAACGAGATGGCCAGGTTGCGACTGCTTTGCTGACGCGGGCTGGTAGGCTCGTACCATCCTTTGGCAGCCACAAAACGGTTCATTTCTGCGGTCAGGTCTTTGAGTTCCATGTTAATCTTTCTTCAAAGCCTGGATGGCATCCAGTGCGGCTCGGGCAGAGGTGATCTGCTCAACGTGCCAGCCAGGTTCACTGCTCATTTTCTTGAGGTGCTCCAATACCACTCTTTTATTGTTGGAATCCAAACTCAAATAAGTGGTCTGGATCAGTTCTTCCTCACGGGAAAGAAGTCCATTCCAAGTTTTTTCTAAAAATGCTTCAAGATTGCTCATATTTTTACCAGAGTTAAAGATTACCAGAGTCACAGGGTCCAGTCAAGCAGGGGAAATAATAGAGCCAGGAAGTTGACTTCCCGGCTCCTCTTGATTGACGGAAGGAATTACTCTTCTTTCTTCGCTTCCAACTCTTTGGTGCGGGCGTCAACGATGGGTTGGGCAATATGTGGCGGGACCACATCCGTGTGGTCGAATTCCATCGAGAAGACGCCACGACCACCGGTTATGGAGCGAAGGGTGGTGGTGTAGCGCAGCATTTCAGCCAGGGGAACCGTGGCTGTGACGACAGAACGGCCGTGTTCGGTTTCCATACCCTGAATGCGGGCGCGGCGAGTATTGAGGTCGCCCATAACGTCGCCCATGTGATCTTCAGGTACGGTGATCTTGACCATCATGATGGGTTCACGCAGAACGGGGTTGGCATCGTGAACGGCCAGCTTGAAGGCTTCGCGGCCGGCAACCTCAAAGGCCACAGGTTTAGAATCGACCGGATGCTCTTTGCCATCAAAGACGGAAACGTGTACTCCAGAGACGGGATAACCGGCGATGACGCCTTCTTTCATGACGGCCTGGATACCCTTTTGGATGGAGGAGGCGTAAGATTGAGACACAGCACCACCGAAAACATCCCAGGTGAATTCGTAATCTTTATCGGTGATGGGGCTGACCTTGAGATGAACCTCACCGAACTGGCCAGAACCACCGGTTTGTTTCTTATGGCGGTACATGGCAGAAGCCGGTTTGGTAATGGTTTCCTGATAAGGAACCTTGGGCTCGGTCATGATGATGCCCACCTGGAACTTGGATTCAGCACGGCGGATGGCTACATCAATGTGCTGATCGCCCATACCTTGCAAAATGGTCTGAAGGGTGGTGTTGTCATTAAAGTGGGTGAGGGTCATATCCTCTTCGCACAAGCGGGCCAAGGTAGAGGAGATCTTGGTAGAGTCAGCCTGGGTCTTGGGGAAGATGGCCACACGATACAGCGCATTGGGGTATTCGGGAACTGCCAGGGTGAGAGGGTGGTTCTTATCGCAAAGCGTATTTGAGGTTGAGGTCTCGGTCAGCTTTGGAACCACGCAAATATCACCGGCATGGATCATCTTCATGGAGATGGACTCTTTGCCGCGTGGAACGTTCACATTGCCCAAACGTTCTTCAATGCCTTTGGTCTGATTCCAAACATGGGCATCGGGAGCAATGGTGCCAGAATAAATGCGGAAGTAGGTTTGTTTTCCTACGAAGGGATCTGCAGTGGTCTTCCAAACGTAAATGGCCAGAGGGCCAGAATCGCTGGCAGCCAGGGTTTCATCGCCAGCTTTGCCTTTGGCAACCACAGCCGGGCGATCTTTGGGGGAGGGCATGAGATCAACAATCTGATCCAGTAAACGGCCGACACCAATTTCACTGCCGGCGGCGCTGACAAGCACGGGTACAAAACTGCAAGAGCGAACAACAGCGGTAAGGCCTTTGATCACTTCTTCTTCACTTAATTCGCCGCTCTCAAGATATTTTTCGAGCAGTGCGTCATCGCCTTCAGCGGCGGCTTCCACCAGCTTGGAGCGGGCATCAGCAGCGGCATCGGCATACTCTGCCGGGATTTCGACGGCGGTCTTGCCATCGCCTTTATAGGCTTTCATGGTGATCAGATCAATGACACCCTGGAAAGCGGCTTTTTCACCCCAGGGTAATTGCACCGGGATGAGGCGAATGTTTGAAAACTCTTCAACTGATTGCAAAGCTTTTTGGTAATTTGCGTTGTCACGATCCATTTTATTGATCAAGACAAAACGCGGCAGATTGAACCGATCACAATACCCCCAGGCAAGTTCAGTGCCTACTTCGAGACCGCTGACCGAATCTACGAGAATGAGTGCAGAATCGGCAACCCGCAATGCTGAAATGACCTCTCCAACAAAATCGGTGTATCCCGGGGTGTCCAAAAAATTGATCTTGGTGTCGCGGTATTCTACCGGTAGGACTGAAGTGTAGAGCGAAATCGTGCGACGAACTTCCTCATCATCAAAATCTGAGGCAGTCGTTCCGTCCTCTATCTTACCCATACGCGTCGTCGCTCCGGTAAAGTGGAGGAGCGCCTCGCCTAGGATAGTCTTTCCCGCGCTGGAATGTGAGACCAACGCGACATTGCGAATTTTTTCAGTCGAGTACTCTTTCATGAAAAAGGCCTTTCCTTACGCTGAGATGAGTTCTGATTGTAATTTTAAGTGCATACGGCTATCTTGTCAAAGAAAATCCTCTATCAGTGAAGAAGAGGGGCTTTTTCTGAGGAAAATTGGTGGGTACAATGAGGTGGGAACATTGAAGCTTGAGGCATCGTCTATGAGAATGAAGTGGATCGCTATCATTAGCTCTTTTTTACTGGTTATACTGCTGCCACTGAACTGGCCAGTTGTTTGGCAGGTACAGGAACAAACTATAAAACTGGCCGATGATGGTTATGTTGATCGTAAAGCCAAGCTGGTGAACCCGTTGATGCAGGCTGACCTGAATCAGGACGGCCAAGAGGAATGCCTGGTATTGCAATCTGGTGTCGCCAACATTCAAGATTGTGCAGGCAAAACTTTGTGGCACAGCCCTGCCACCTGGGATGTGCAGGAAGCACAGATCAGTGACCTGAACCGTGACGGTGTACCTGAGGTGACATTGCTCGTTTGGCGCCCTTTCAAACCCTGGCCTATTGATCGGGATGACCCAAGTGGCGGACGCATCAAAGACTTTCATGATCACGCCAATCAGAGCTGCCACGTCATACTCATTCACTGGGCGCGAGGAGCCTTTGTGGAGTTGTGGGCAGGATCTGCCCTGGTGCGTCCAGTCTCCCAGCTTGCGGTGGCTGACGTGGATGGTGACAGCGGTCAGGAACTGGTGGCGTTGGAGGGATATTATGATTCACCTTTTAAAGGCGGTAGCCTCACAGTTTGGCGTTGGCGTGGCTTTGGTTTTGTTTTGGAAGGTAAAGTGAACAAGATGTTTCAGTCCCTTTGGTTGATGCAGGATGCTGGCAAGACCTGGATCGTGACACAGTAAGAGGAGGATTCTATGATCAAAAGATCGTTTCTATTTTCTGTAAGTGTGCTCATCATTTTCACGTTCATTCTTTCTGCCTGTAATTTCCCATTGCTCCAGCCAAACAACACGGCAAACCCGTCGACCCCGGTGCCCATCAAGACAGAAGAACAGGCTACTGTTGCATCTCCTTTCAGCGCGGCGGATATTTACAGCAGCCGCTTTGCTGATTATTCTCTGGCGTCGGTCTCGCTGCCGCAATCTTTCAGCGGCGGGTACTCACTCCCACTTGACCTTGCCTCAGTTGGGAACCTCGCAGATTTCGCCTTGACGGATACTCAGCAAAAGGCGCTCGGCCAGAATGGTTTTGTGGTGGCGCCCCCCAGCAGTGACCCCAACAAGATCTACACGGAGTTTTACCAGGCATATGAGTCACTGCGCTACGATACAACCCCGATCTTTATCACGACTGATTCAGTCTTCCATATTTACCATCTCGTTTTTGACAAGATGCTGCGCGACCTGGAACGAACCTCATTTATCTCAACATTGAAAACGCTCACTTCAGCCATGGTACAAACTTCCACCGAACAGTACAACAGCCTGAAAGGAAGTGCCCTGGAAGATGCTGCATTGCGGAACGTAGCCTATTTTACGATCGCCGCACAACTTCTGGGCACCGGGGATGCTGTCTTGCCGGAAGCAAAAAACTATGTAGATGCTGAATTGGCGCTCATTAATGCTGGCGCCGGAACGAATCCATCGCCTTTGTGGGCAAATGAAAATGCAGCTGCCGATCTGCAGATGATCGAAGACTATTCGCAGTACATTCCCCGTGGCCATTACACCCGCAGTGAAGAACTCAAAGCTTATTTCAAGGCCATGATGTGGTATGGCCGGCTCTCCTTCCGTCTGAAGGATCCCCTGGAAACGGAACGTGCACTACTCATTACTCAGGCGTTACGAACCACTACCGTCGAGGGCAAATCAGCTTTAACCTTGTGGCAGAACATTTATGAGCCGACTGTCTTCATCGTAGGCAAGGCGGATGATCTGGGCGTGACCGAGTATGGCAAGATCATCGATTATGTGTATGGCGAAAATCCCGATATCAGCAAATTTGCAGATGCTGACTTGCTGAACAAATTCGTCGGGACTGCCCGTCAACTGCCTGCCCCTCAGATCAACTCGATGTGGGTTTGGATCTGGCAGGACCGCGATGATGTGACCCAGGGCTTCCGTTTTATGGGGCAGCGCTTCACCCTGGATGAATATGTGTTTGGTCAATTGATGTGGCGCAACGTAGGTACGCTTGATACCCCGCGTGACCTGCCCAAAGCGTTAGATTTCTTCGCTGCCCAGGGTTCCGATACGGCTTATACGATCCTTAAAGACATGGGCGAACCCAAGTACGAGAATTATGACAAGCAGATGACCAAGGTTAAAGATGAAGTGGCCCAGTTGGGCACCGATTCCTGGACACAGAACCTCTATTGGTCCTGGTTGTATGCTCTCCAACCCGTTTTTGCCCAGAAGGGGCAGCAGTATCCGGCCTTTATGCAGACCGATGCCTGGAATAAAAAGGACCTTCAAACGGCGCTCAGCTCCTGGACGGAGTTGAAGCACGATACGATCTTGTATTCCAAACAGGTGATGGCAGAAATGGGCGGTGGCGGCCCTGAAGAGCCACCCCACGGGTACGTCGAACCCAACCCAGAAGCTTATGCCCGTTTGCTGGCTTTGGCGCAGATGACGAAGGCGGGTTTAGATTCCCGTGGTATTTTAGATGACACCACACGCGGAAACCTGGATAACCTCATCGAAAAGCTGACCTTCCTGCAGTCAATATCAGAGAAAGAGCTGAATGGTGGGGAGATCAGTCAGGATGATTACTGGCAGATCCAGTATTACGGTGGCTGGCTGGAATCGATGACAGTTGCCGCAGCGGATTCAGAGGATGTAAATTCCCGCGACCTGAATGATCAAAAATCCCCTGTTGTGGCCGATGTGGCTACTGGTATGGGACGGGTGCTGGAAGAAGGCGTTGGTTACCCTACTTTGATGTATGTCGTCACACCAGATTCACCCTATAACGTGGCTGTTGGGGTGGTATATACCTATTATGAGTTCACCGTTTCCCCAGATGCACGCATGACCGATGAAGCCTGGCGGCAGCAGTTGGAAACCAACCCAATTGCTCAACCCGATTGGACTTCTTCGTTCATAGTTCCATGAGGAAGAGCAAACTTTTTCGAGGAGCGCTGATTCTGGCGCTCCTCGCTATTTCAGCTTGTACACCTGCCCGTGAGGTAACCATCACCTTTGGGGGAGATGTAATGTTGGCGCGAGACGGGGTCCCCTTATTTTTGCGGGATCCCTGGGGGAATTTCGCGCAATCAATGCAACCTGATAAGCTGTTTTTTGTGAATCTGGAGTCTCCGCTATTGGATCCTGAAGTTCCCGTTTCAAACCTGGCAAACGGTTACGATCTGTGTGCTGCCTCCGATCAGGTCAAATGGTTGGTCAAAGGCGGGGTTAATCTGGTAACTGCCGAGAACAACCATCAAAAGGATTGCGGGCAAGACGGCGTTGAAGCTGACACAAGCCTTCTTAAGGCTGCAAAGATTCCTGTGGTGGGTGGAAATACCAATCCTGTAATTTATGAAGAGCAAGGTGGCAAAGTGGGGGTGATCGCAGTGGATGCCATTGATCAGACGCCAGATCTGGCTCTCCTGGGTCGATCCATAAAGGATCTTCGCCCGAATGTGGATATTCTGGTGGTGTCCATTCATTGGGGCAGTGAATATCAGGCCGGAGTTGACAATGTACGCAATGAGATGGCTCAGTTCCTGGCAGATTCAGGCGCTGATGTGGTCTGGGGGCATCACCCGCAT
>CAZWKK010000012.1:17267-19185 GCA_964634855.1 uncultured Anaerolinea sp. | reverse complement strand
AAGACGGTGGTCGCAGCCCTGGCTGCCTTCATCATTGCCAACGCAGATGCCCAAAGTGCAATAATGGCTCCTACCAGCATCCTGGCTGAGCAACACTACCAGACCCTGGTCAAACTGACCACGGCCATGGGCGAGACCAGCCCCATCCAACCGGACGCGGTCAAATTGCTCACTGGGGATACCTCCAAAGCCGAGCGTGAATTGATCAGTGCCGGACTGCAAGATGGGTCTGTCAAGCTGCTCATTGGTACTCACGCACTCATTGAAGACCCTGTTCAATTCAAAAACCTGCAATTCGTGGTCATTGATGAGCAACATCGTTTCGGTGTGGCTCAACGTGCTGCTTTGCGTCAAAAGGGCGAAACCCCTCATCTGTTGGTCATGACGGCTACCCCCATTCCGCGTTCCCTGGCCCTCACCCTATATGGAGATTTGGACCTATCTGTGATGGACGAGCTGCCAGCCGGCCGCCAACCCATTGAGACGCATGTACTGCACCCATTGGAACGAGAACGTGCCTACGAAATGATCCACTCCCAGGTCAAAAAAGGCTTCCAGGCTTTCATCATCTACCCGCTCATCGAAAAGACCGAAAATAGCAGTGATGAGGTAAAAGCCGCTGTAGAGGAACATGATCTGCTGCAAAAGACCATCTTTCCTGACCTCAAACTGGGCTTGCTGCACGGCCGCATGAAACCAGATGAAAAAGAAGCGGTCATGAAACAGTTCCGCACGAAAGAATTTGATATCCTCATTTCGACCACCGTCGTTGAAGTGGGCGTGGATGTTCCCAATGCCACCATCATGCTCATCGAAGGTGCGAATCGCTTTGGCTTGGCCCAATTACATCAATTGCGCGGACGTGTCGGTCGTGGCGGCAATCAATCTTATTGTTTGCTGGTTCCAGATACTGAAGATGCTCTGGAAAACGAACGCCTCGTGGTGATGACTGAAACCAATGACGGCTTTGTGCTGGCAGAAAAAGATCTGCAGCAACGCGGTCCCGGTGATTTCATCGGTTCGCGCCAATCTGGCTTTGCTGAATTACAACTCGCCAGCATTTCCGACATCAAGACCATTGAAAAATCCCGCGCACTCGCAGCATCCCTATTTGAAAATGACCCTGACCTTTCCAAACCAGACCATACATTGCTCAAGAATCAATTGGCAATGTTCTGGAAATCTACTTCTACAGATCTAAGTTAAGGAAAAAAACCTAATGATTCGTGCTGTATTTCCCGGTTCGTTCGATCCGATCCACAACGGGCATATTGACATCGCAAACCGTGCCGCCCGTCTGGTGGATGAATTGGTGATCGCAGTTTACGACAAACCCCTAAAGAATTTCTTGTTTTCCCCTGAAGAACGGCTGCACTTTGTCACCGAAGTTTTCAAAGACCACCCCAAGATCAAAGTCGCCGGGTACTCAGGGCTCACGGTGAAGTATTGCCAAAGCATTGATGCCCAGGTGATCGTCCGTGGCCTGCGAGTATTTTCTGATTTTGAGTACGAATTCCGTATGGCATTGGCGAATCACCGCCTGGTGAAAGATGTGGAGGTACTAGCCCTCATCACCAGCGAAGAAACGACCTTCCTCTCCTCTTCCACCGTCCGCGAAATTGCTTCACTTGGTGGAGATGTATCTTCCATGGTTCCACCGATCGTTGAAGCAGGGTTAAAAAAGCGCTTTTTAGAACTGGGAGACGATCATCCAGTCATCCCATCACAAAGCATTCGCGATTAGACTCAATATTTTTTCAAAATTATTTAGGTGCCATAATTTACTTGTGGCACCTTTTATTTATTGTAAAATGAAAGAATAATTCAATACATCAGGAGGGAAAATGAAGAAGTCAATCTCGTTGTTTGTCGCAATTTGTTTGTTGTGTACATGGATCGCGTCCTGTTCAAATCAGGC
>CAZWKK010000012.1:0-17167 GCA_964634855.1 uncultured Anaerolinea sp. | reverse complement strand
AGCAAGATTTTCTGGACAATTGGTGAGAAGTCGTTTTCGAATGGCATCATCAGCGTAGATGTCAAATCACTGGCCGGAACGTTACAGGGCACGAGCGCTAATGTTATCTGGAGATATTCAGAACTAGCCGGAGAAAATTACTTTTACCTTTTTGGCATCTATAACGACGGCAGCTATTTTGTACAAAAATACAGTAAAGGGAATTGGACTTTACTGATCCCAACTACCTATTCAAAAGCCTTAAAGGCTCAGGGTGAGATCAATAATATTAAAATTGCGTCTTATGGTGAAGAAGACAAATTCTTTATCAACGATGTTTACGTCAACAGCATCACAGATTCCTCCTTCAAGATCGGTAAACTTGGCCTGGCCGTATCGATGGATAAAGGAATCACCACCCTCTCAAAATTCACCTTTGATAATTTAACTGTCTACGAGTACGCCGATGACAGCCCATACCTGCCAAAAATGCCAGATGCCACCGCCACCCTGCCACCGAATCAAACCGCTGCCACCGAAGCGCCAGTTGCAACTTCCAATGCCAAACTGGATATCACGATCAAGGTTTTCAATAATTGCGATACACCTCAAACGGTCATTTTTCAGGGGCCAACCTATTTGAAATATAAAAATGTACAGCCAGGTGAAACCAGAGAAATGCAGGCCGCCCGCGGCACCTACACCTATACATCAGATTGCTGTGGCGTCGAGACAAAAGAGTTAACCGTTTCTATTTGGACCTTAACTTTGTGTTACAAGAAATGAGGTTTTGTTGTCATCCATTTCTAAGTGCAATTTATACCTGCATTTTTCTGTGTTTCGGCCCAAATTTTGCAACGAAAAATACACGAAATGCTTGTATAATTTGATTGCAGGAGAATGTTATGGACATATTGCATCTCGTAGATCGTCTGGAAGAATTATTCAACGAAAGCCGTCCCATCTGGTTTACTCACAGTGTCGTGATGGATGAAGATCGCTTACTTGATCTGATCGATCAGATGCGTGTTTCCATTCCAGATGAGATAAAAAAATCTCAACAGCTTATGGCACAGAAAGATCGCATTCTGGCCCAGGCACAAGAAGAAGCTAATCGCACCATTGCATTGGCTCGTGAAAAAGCTGACAAAATGGTGGAAAAAGACCCCATTACTGAAGCTGCCCAGACCCGTGCTGAACAGATCATCGCTCAGACACGTCAGGAATGCGACCAAATGAGACTAGAGGCAGATGATTACGTCCATCAATCATTGCTTTCCTTCCAGGCTGAACTCGATGCATTGATGCGCCAGGTAAAGAACGGTATCATGACCATCGAAACAAACCAAAAAGAGCCTAAAGAACCGCAGTCATAAATTCTTTTCACCATAATGACCCGAAATTCAAATTGAATTTCGGGTTTTTGTTTAACCTTGTACAGTGTTGTAACCAGTAGAACAGAATATGTATAATTAAGACAAGCAAAGGACAAATATTGGAGGGAGTAAAGGATGAATATAAAAATCGTTACAGACAGTTCTTGTGACCTTCCGCAATCGGTGATCGACAAATACGATATTAGCGTTGTACCCTTATACATCAATTTTCCTGATCAAAGCCTGCTGGATGGCGTCGAGATCAGCCGTAAGACCTTTTACGAACGTTTACCCGAGACAATTCCCCCGCCGACAACTTCAGCACCGGCCATAGGCTCTTTTGCCAAAAAATACCAGGAATTGATAGAAAAAGGTGCGGAGGCAGTTCTTTCAATCCATATTTCTTCTGTTCTTAGCGGCACAGTAAATGTGGCCAGTCTGGCGGCAGAATCCCTTCAGAATGCCGTGGTAAAGACATTTGATGCGGGTCAGTTAAGCATCGGCACAGGGCTGGTTGTCGAAGCTGCTGCCAAGGCAGCTGCGGCTGGGAAGAATCTTGAAGATATTATGGATGAGATCAAAAATCTTGCCGCCAGAACTTATACATTTGCAGCAGTCGATACGCTCAAGTACCTACAGCGCAGTGGCAGGATCTCGCACATCACTTCTTCACTTGGCAGCTTGCTGCAGATCAAACCGATCCTGCAAATGAGCCAGGGAAAAGTTAAGATGGGCGTTTCCAGAACCATCAATGGTTCAGTCAAGCAGTTACTGAGTATCCTTAAAAGCCTGGGAAATCTGGAACAGCTCAATCTGGTACATTCAAACTCTCCAGAACGTGCCCAGATGCTTTATGAAGAAGCCAAAGAGTATTTTCCAAAAGGGAAAGAGCCGTTTGTGGTGGATATTACACCAGTTTTGGGGGCACACGTTGGCCCTGGCATCTTTGGATTTGTAGCTGTCAAACAAGAGTAAAAACTATTAGAGGTGAATATGAGTTTCATGCAGATCTATCTTTCAGGCGCAGCGATCATTTTTTCGCTGATGGTTCTTATTTGGCTGGTTAGTTTGATCCTAAAGAATTCCAGCATCGTCGATATTTTTTGGGGCCTTGGCTTTGTGATCGCTGGCTGGTTGTATTTTGCCCTTACACCCGAAGGCTTTCTGCCACGCAAATTACTCCTTATGGGCATTGCATCTGTGTGGGGTTTACGGCTCTTCCTTCACATTTTGATCCGCAATTGGGGAAAGCCGGAAGATTTCCGCTATCAAAAAATGCGTGAAGAAGGCGGGGCCAACTGGTGGATCATCAGCCTATTACGCGTGTTCATTCTACAGGGCACCCTCATGTGGCTGATCTCCTCCCCTCTGCTTGCTGCACAGTTCTACATGAAAAGCCCGCAACTAACCATCCTGGACTTCGTTGGTGTTGCCGTCTGGCTCATAGGATTTTTCTTTGAAAGCGTAGGCGACCTTCAATTGACCGCTTTCCGCAAAGATCCTACTAACAAAGGTAAATTACTAAATACGGGAGTCTGGCGTTATACCCGTCATCCCAATTACTTTGGCGATGCAGCACAATGGTGGGGTTTCTACCTCATTGCTCTAGCTGCCGGCGGCTGGTGGACTATTTTTAGTCCCATCATTATGACCTTGTTCCTGATCAAGGTTTCGGGGGTCGCTCTACTGGAAAAGACACTTGCCAATACCAAACCTGGTTATGCCGAATATATCGCTTCAACCAGCGCCTTCATCCCCTGGTTTCCAAAACAAAGCGCTACCAAGGAACAAAAATGAAACTTATACGGCTGATCTCTGCACTCGGAACTCTGGCCATGACTGGCATCCTTGTTTATGCCTTTACGGTTGGTGATTTTACAGGAGAAGGATCCAAATTGCTTTCCATGCCCTGGGGCATCGTTTCAATGGTTGACCTATATGTTGGTTTTATCCTGTTCTCGATCTGGATCGTGTATCGTGAAAGATCACTGGCAATGGCCATAATTTGGGTCTTCTTTATGATGACGCTTGGATTCTTTACCGGCAGCCTGTATATGTTTGTGACTACCTTTACCAGCAAAAATGATTGGAAGAAATTCTGGCTTGGCAAACACGCCGATTAACCAGACAAATTCTCTCCAATTACACCCTGGTCAGGAAGCAGTTCTTGGTATAATTGCTCCAAGATGAAAAATACATTTTCAAGGCGAGATTTCCTCAAACTGGGCGCTCTCAGTCTGGCGGGTCTCGCCTTCAGACCTACTTATAACTTCGGTGAATTACTGGATGGCGAAAATCTGGCTCGTGTGACCATTGAATCGGTCAGCGTGTATAGCCAGCCGGATGAAGACAGTGTCATCAAATTTCAACGCTATCGCGATGAGATCTTCCACATCTACTCTGAGGTGATCTCAAATAAAAAGCCGACTTACAACCCACTCTGGTACAAAGTTTGGGGCGGCTACATACACTCAGCACATACTCAGCGGGTCCAGGCCAAACTTAACCCGGTCATTTCTGACCTGGGTGAAGGGTTCCACGCCGCAGAGGTCACGGTGCCCTATTCAACCAGTTATTTACAGCGGAAACCCAACGAGTGGAGCGAGCTCTACCGGCTGTATTACTCAACCAATCACTGGGTCACACAGGTGGTGGAAGGCCCGGATGGTGAAGCCTGGTACCGCATCAAAGACGAAATGTTGATGGCTGACTCATTGGATTATTATGTGCCCGCCAGCCACGTGCGTCTGATCCCGGATGATGAGATGTCCCCCATCTCGCCTGATGTTCCGCTTGGGCAGAAAAAAGTGGAAGTTTCGCTTGAAAAACAAGAACTGACTGCTTACGAGAATTCCAAGGTTGTTCTAAGAACCAAGATCTCTTCCGGGTTGAACTACCAGCCCATCGGCGAGATCAGTTGGCTCACACCCACTGGTACCTTCCATGTGCAGAACAAGATGTTCTCCAAACACATGGGCGGCGGGCAGCTTTCTACTGATCTGGAAGCCTACATTCTGCCAGGGGTTTCCTGGGTGTCCTTCTTTGAACCCGTGAACGGGGTGGCCTTCCATGGCACATACTGGCACCATAATTTTGGCGTACAAATGAGCCACGGCTGTGTGAACATGAAAACCGAAGAAGCCAAATGGCTTTACCGCTGGTTAACCCCCGCTGCGGAGACCAATGTTATGAGTACTATTGGCTACGGCACACTGGTAGAAGTGTTTTAATCCATCCCTTTGGGTTTATCATTCCCGACAAATTGCATAAACACCTGGTTGCCTAACAATCTTCCCTGTACAGAAAGACGAAGCCGATCATTCATTTGCGGATGATGTTCTATGAGGCCATGCTCTAAAAGTGCTTCAATTTGCTTCGAGAACACAGATTCCAACGGTCTGCCAAAGCGTTCGCGAAACTCGATTGTAGAGATCCCCTCTTCGGTCAGACGTAACCCGATCATCATGAATTCTTGCATCTGCTCCCATTGGTCAAGTTGGAGAATGGTTTCTGCTGCTGACCATGATGATTCTGCCATTTTGATCCGGTTGATATAATTAGGGATGGAAGGCACATTGCTGGTCCTTACCCCATTAATAAAACCGCTGGCACCTGTGCCGAACCCAAAATAGGGATGATATTGCCAGGTATGCAGGTTATGCTGACAACGAGCATCCAGACCATCCTTTCGTTGCCTGGCCCAATTTGATATTTCGTATTGATTGAACCCTCGAGCTGACAAAACCGTATCAGCCAACTCATACATTTCAGCCACTGTCTCTTCTTCAATCTCAGGCAGAAGACCTCGCTCATACCACTGCTTGAAAGCGGTCCCATCTTCGATAATGAGGGAGTAAAGCGAGATATGATCGATCCTGAAGTTGCTGGTCAGTTCCAGTGTGGATTGCCAACTCTGCAGGCTTTGACCCGGGATTCCAAAGATCAGGTCCAGATTGACGTGCTTTATCCCAGCTTGCTCACTCCACAAAACTGCATTCACCACATCTTCAAATTTGTGCTGGCGGTTGAGCATAACCAGGTCTACTGTATTGGCCGATTGCATGCCAAAGCTCATACGGTTTACACCAAGGTCAGCCAAGCCGGATAAATACTCTTTCGTCACCGTGCCCGGGTTTGCCTCGATGGTGATCTCAGCTTCTGGCAACACCTTGAATGCTATACGCATTCGTTTGAATATTTCCTCGAATTGATCCAGGTTCAGCAAAGAGGGGGTACCCCCGCCAAAGAAGATCGTGTCGATGTTTACCTCAGCGGATCGCTGCTTTGCCACCCATTCCATCTCTTGACAAAGAGACTTGACGTATGCCGGGATCAGTCTGGAAAGGCCAGTAAATGTGTTAAAATCACAATATCCGCATCTTTGGCGGCAGAAGGGAATGTGTACATACAGTCCGGTATTAGTCATCAGGATTGTAGAATAACACAAACCATATTGCGAAGCAAAGGAAAAAGGCAGTTAAACCGGTGTGGTATAATGCGCCTTTCAAGTGAGAAAAAATAAATATGACCCCAGAAAAATCAAACACTTCACCAACAAAAGTTTGTCCCACCTGTGGGACTCGATTAAGTGAAAACGCAACTCGTTGTCTGGTCTGTGGCAGAAACTTTACTCCCAGTGCCAAACCGGCTCAATCTAACCCGGTTGAAAGCCCCCGTCTCCCTGAACTCAAACTCAGCCTTCCCCTCGCGCTTGGATTGATCGTGGGTATTCTCATTTTGGGTGCAGCCATCGTTTTCTTCATTTTGAAGGGAACCGGCCAGGTCGCAGCGCCAACCGCTACCCCAACAGTATCTCCCACCCCAACCAATACCGTCACCCCGCGCCCCACAGAAGAACCTACTCTTGGACCGACCTTTACTCCGCTTGCCCCAATTGAGTATGTGGTCAAAGCGGGTGATCTGTGCAGTTCATTGGCTGCCACCTACAATGTATCTATTACCAGTATTGAGCAGTTGAATAATCTTTCTTCTGATTGCGTTCTGACTGAAAATCAAAAGATTCTCATCCCGCAGCCGACCCCTACCCCCACTTCACAACCGACTGCCACTTTGAGCCCCGCTGAGGCAACCGAATCCGCCTGTGGAACTTTGGAATATCAGGTTCAGGAAAACGATACCCTTAGTTCAATTGCAGCCAATTACAACATCGCGATCGATTCCATCAAAACATTCAACAAAATGAGTTCGGATATTGTTTGGCAAGGCATGTACTTGAGCTTACCTTTGTGCCAACGTCTTCCCACTGAAGGCCCCACTCCTACTCCCACCACCCCGCCACCGTACCAGGCACCCAGCCTGCTGTTGCCCGTGGATGGTATTGTCTACTCAAACATAACGGACACCATCACATTACAATGGTCCTCTGTTGGCACCCTGCGCGACAATGAGGCTTACCAGGTTACGATCGAAGACGTTACCTCTGGTGGCACTTCTCGCACGGTCCAGTATGTAAAAGACACCAAACTGACCGTTCCTGCCAGTCTGCGCCCCTTAGATAACACCAGCCACATCTTCCGCTGGTGGGTCATCGCCGCCCGTCAATCTGGCTCCAATGCGGATGGTACTCCCATCTATGAAACCAACGGTGCAACCAGTGAAATGCGTGTCTTTGGCTGGGCAGGTACAACTTCTGGCTCTGCCACTCAGACCAAGTAACTTTTCCTCAAAAAACGAACAGGCCGTGATTTTCATCACGGCCTGTTTTCTTATCCTTCCAAGAAGTGCAGCGCCTGGATCGCCGCCGCAGCTCCCATGCCTGCAGAAGTGACCACCTGCTTGTAAGTGGAATCTGCCACCTCGCCAGCTGCAAATACACCTGCCACACTGGTCTGCATTTTTGAATCGATCTTTAAATAGCCGCGCTCGTCCATTTCTAATTGACCCTGGTAAAGCTGAGTGTTGGGAGAATGGCCGATAAAGATAAACGCGCCATCACAGGCAAACTCAGATAGTTCACCCGTTTTGACATTGCACAATTTGAGCCCTTTCACTTTTTCGTCGCCAATGACGCTTTCCACTACAGTATCCAAAATTGTGGCGATCTTCTCGTTGTCACGCAGACGTTTCTGCAAAATGGCGCCTGCTCTAAAAGAATCGCGGCGGTGGATCACCGTCACTTTGGTGGCAAAACGCGTTAGAAAGAGGGCTTCTTCAAGCGCGCTATCTCCACCACCTACCACGGCTACTTCTTTCCCCTTGAAGAACCAACCATCACAGGTAGCACAATATGAGACACCCTTGCCAGTCAACAATTCTTCCCCGGGAATGTTCAAATGCACCGGGCTGGCGCCAGTGGCCAGGATCACCGATTCTGCCAGGATTTCTTTGCTATAGGTGGAGATCTTGAAAGGCCGCTGAGAAAGATCGACGGCCGTCACAGAATCGAATTCCATACGCGCGCCAAAACGTTCAGCTTGTTTTTGAAAAACCTCGCCCAATTGAGACCCACCAATCCCATCCAGGAAACCGGGATAATTCTCGATTGTATTGGTCAAAGAGGCTTGGCCGCCTAATTCCATACCGGTAAGCACCAGCGGATTAAGTTCCGCACGGGCAGCATAAAGGGCTGCTACCAACCCTGCTGGCCCCGCCCCAATGATGACGACTTTTTCATTTTGTTTAGTTGTTTCTGTCATAATATCCTGTCTCTACTTAGCAACTTTATCAGTAATTTCCAGCGCCGCATCGATCACCGAAAATCCTTCAGCCAATTCTTCCGAGGTGATAATGAGCGGCGGTATGAGTAAAATAGTATGCCAATGGGTGTACAAAAATACGCCATGGTCCAAGCAATATTTCTTGAGAGCATTCATTTCTGCGCTGCTTTTACCAAAGGGCGAAATCGCTTCGTGGGTTTTTCGATTCTTCACCACTTCAATGACGCCAAACAAGCCAATGGAACGAACCTCACCAACTGAGGGATGACGATCCATCAATTCGGCCAGCATATCAGCCATCACCTTACCTGTCTCTTTGGCCTTTTCCACCATATGGTCCTGCTGCATGGCTTGAATGGTGGCAATGGCGGCCGCTAAAGAGATGGGATGCCCGTTGTACGTCAGTCCACCCTCAAAAACCTTTTCATTGAAAGTGGCGGCGATCTCAGGTCGCATGGCAACGCAGCCCAATGGGGCGTACCCTGAGGTGAGCCCTTTGGCCATGGTCATGATATCTGGTTTGACATTCCAGTGATTGACCGCAAACCACTCCCCTGTGCGCCCAAAGCCACTCATCACTTCATCTGCAATAAGAAGAATGCGATACTTATCACATAACGCCCGTACCCCCTGCATGTACCCTTCAGGCGGGATGATGATGCCATTCGTCCCTGTCACTGATTCGATCATAACTGCCGCAATCGTATCTGGCCCCTCATATTGAATGATCTCTTCCAGGTGGTTCAAATAATCTTGCGTGAACTCGGCTTCGCTGATGTCAGGATTGATTCGGTGAAAAGTAGACCGATAGCGGTATGGATCCAAAAAATGGACTACGCCAGGCATTACTGTGGGTTCCCAGGCTAACCGTCGCGGATCACCGGTGAGGGAAATAGCCCCATAAGAAGCACCATGATAAGAGCGATACCGTGTAAGGATCTTGTGTTTGCCCGTATACGCCCTGGCAAACTTGATAGCATTTTCATTGGCATCAGCACCGCCCAGGGTATACAGGAACTTGGTCAGCCCTTCCGGAACGATCTCTGCAAGCAATTTGCCTAACATGGCACGTGGTTTTGTAGCCATGCCTGGGCCGGCAAACGGTAGCTCCCGTGCCTGGTCCACAATGGCTTCAATGACCCGTTCATCCCCGTGGCCAATATTGACACACATCACCATGGAATTCAGATCAAGGTATCGGTTGCCATTAACATCCCAAAAGTAGACACCTTTTGCCTTTTTTATGGCAATGGGAGATACGTGAGACTGCGCCGACCAGGTCCAAAAATTGTGCTCTAGCGAAAGGGGAAGTATTTCAGAATCGGGCAGATCGATCATATTCACCTCAGATGCGATTTATCTTTGCGATATATCCTATCATATAATTATAGATAATTTATTGGAGCAGGGCTTGAAACAAACCGAACTACCAGATGAAGTACTAAAAGGCATTCAACTTTTCAATCAGGGGCAATTCTTTGCCGCTCATGAAGCCTTGGAAAGCGCCTGGAGAGCAGAAACTGCTCCCGTTCGCTTTCTGTATCAGGGAATTCTTCAGGTCGGTGTAGGTTGTTATCACATTCAGCGAAGAAATTTCACCGGTGCCGACCATTTGCTCACCCGTGGGTTGAAGTTATTGGATCCTTTCGCTCCCAACCCACACGGCATTGACTTGAATGCTCTCATAACAGACGCCATCCAATTAAAACAATTTGTGGAAAGATGCCTGATTATGCCTTCTGAGCATTACGAACCACCGGCCTTTCCACAAATTCGATTTCTGAAAGATTAACTCTCTAATTCTCGATCAAAATTGCCCGCGCTGGAGCGCCATCCGCACCTTTGAGCTTGAGCGGCAGACACACCAGGGTGTATTTTCCCGCACTGGCGTCCCGCAGGTCTAATCCTTCCACGATCACCACTTTGGCACCTAACAACACATCGTGGGTGGGTTTACTGCGCTTGTAGGGAGCAATTGATAGATAATCGATGCCTACCAACTTAACCCCTCGGTTCACCAGCCATTCAGCACCGCTCTCATCAATGCCCACAAAGGCGGTGTTGAATGGTGCATCTTCATTCTCCCACAACCTGGAGTTGGCTGTTTTGAAGAGGATGCGCTCAATGACCGGTTCCAGCTTCAGGTCCTGCAATACTTCAGCAGAGATCACTTCTACATTGCTGGGGATCTGCACCACCTGAACTGGTCCGACCAACGCATCCATGGGCAGTGACTCTACCGTGTACCCATCGGCGATGAAGTGATAGGGAGCATCTACATGGGTACCAGTGTGAGCGCTGGCTGCGATCAAGGATACGTTGGCATGAGCCCCTTCTTCGATCTTTGCCCTTCTATGAACATCTACCTGCTCATCTCCTGGCCACACGGGCATACCTGGGGTGATGGTTACAGAAATATCAATGACTTTCATCTTTTCCTCATTTCCAGTGACTGCCAGTAAAGATATCCTGCAAAAAGCTGACTCGATCTTCCTGGGTCATCGGTACTGGTTGCGCCCAATCTGTTAGGAGAGCAGTTTTCAATTCAGTACTGATGTATTTCCCATTATATATGATATGGCGGTCGATAAATTCACGGCGAATCTGCTCACCAACTTCATCATAGCTCATCTGGTCAAAAAGAAAGTTGCCCAGCCCATAATGGATGAAACTGTTGTTCATAAATTCCATGCCCATGGCATAGTGAGACTGCGAACCGTTGACGATATCTGCGCCGGCTGCAGCCGCATCTTGAAAATCCTTTGCATACATTTCCCCATACATGTATACATAGACTTCATAATGTTGAAAGGTGGTGATAACCACATAGCCCTGCGACTTCAACTGTTGAATCTGATCGTGAATATAATCCATGTCGCATACAGCTGAACCAGCCCGATCTTCTGTGACCCAATCACTGGTAGGACCGGCTACATTGCAACCAATAAAGGCGATCTTGTTGCCATTTACCTCCAACTTTACCGGTTGGCGCGCTTCTTCTGGGGTCATTCCACCGCCAAAAACTGCCCAGCCCAGGTCTTTATATGTTTTCAGGGTGTCCACAAAGTAGTCAGGGCCGTAATCATTTTCATGATTGCCAGTCACTTCCACCACATTCACCCCCAGGTCTTTCAATGTCTCAATATATTTGGGGTTAGAGCAAAATTGCAGTCCATGCTGGTACGCATCTGGGAAGGGACAATCTGGATTGAAGGAAATCTCATTGCTTACATGGACCAGGTCAGCATTCTCAAACCACGGCTTAATGGCCTGGATCGGATAATCCAAACCCTTGATCTCCATCTTGTAAGCGATCGCCCGGACCAAAGCAGTGGTTCCGGTCATCGTCACCACGGTCATTTTGGCTTCATCTCGGTTGGAAGCCGGTAACGTCGCTAGCAACTTCTTCGCGGTTTCTTCACTGGCGCCGGTATCTTGAGTCAAACCCAGCGCAAAGTCGACCGTCAGGGCATACTTTTCTACATCCAGAGGCTTGTCAATTGGGCTTAATCCATCCACGCGGATCACTTTCCAGCGCGGAGCGATCTGTTCAAAAGGTACGATCGCCCATGTCTTTGGTTGAGAGAAATCATTGCTTTCAAAGGTGGTCTCTGGAACAGTCAAAACCGTGGCAGGGTCGCTCACACCCCATAATTCATCAAATACAGCCCGCGTTTCTGCGCTCACCTGAAGGGTATTGAACGGGTCATCTTCCTGCACGTTCCCGAGCCAAATCCGTTTGAGTGTCTCCAGAGGCAGATCATCTGTTAAGGTCGGAAAGCGAGCTTCAAGGGCATATACCCACTGAATTTTCCCCATAATTTTGGCATCGGGTTCTTCTACCTGCAAAACAGAAAAGGCCAAGCTTGAAGTTGAACGATCTTGTGAAAGACTAATCCCTTCTTCCGTAGTCAAACTTTGTGACAGACCAGCCGGAATGGCTGGGTCAACCCAGAGAACGTCTGCCTGCGGTGCGGCCGTAGGTGCAACTGTCTCGATTGCCGAACTGGCTGGAACAGACGTCGAACATGCCCCTAAAACCATTGCTGCCATCATCAATCCTGCAATCACAGGAAATAATTTCTTGTTCAAAAACTGCCTCCAATAATGATATGGCTGAAATTATAATCCCCCTATCGAACCAGTATCTGATAGTTCCTGATAGGGTTTCTCGATATAATTCCCTTTAAGTTACTTGAAAGGATGATCTATGCGCGAAGTCGCTATCGTTGGAATCGGGCAAACCCGAGTAGAAGAACAATGGGATAAATCACTGCGCGAGCTGGCCGGGGATGCTGCCCTGATGGCCTTGCAAAGCTCAGGGTTGGAACGCGTAGATTCTGTTTACGTTGGCAATATGATGTCCGGTTCGGCCAACCGCCAACAACACCTGGGCGCCTATATTGCCGATTGGATCGGTATGCGTTATGCCGAAGGGTTGCGCATTGAAGCTGCCTGCAGTTCTGGTGCAGCCGCCTTCCGCAGTGCGGTGATGGCTGTGGCTTCCGGCCAGGTGGAAAGCGTTTTAGCCGTGGGAGTAGAAAAAATGACAGACTCCCCCTCAGATGAAATCACAGCAGAATTAGCTACGGCAGCTGATGCCGATTGGGAGGCTGCTCAAGGCCTTTCTTTTGTCGCCCTCAATGCCCTCATCATGCGCCGCTATATGCACGAATATGGCTGGAAGAAAGAAGATTTCGCAGCCTTTTCCATCAACGCACATGCCAATGCCGTACATAACCCCTTTGCACGTTTCCATGAGCCCATTTCCCCTGAGGCTTATACTAAAGCCGGTATGGTTGCCGACCCAATCAACCTGATGGACGCTTCTGCCATCGGTGATGGTTCTGCTGCAGTGGTGGTTGTGCCGTTAGAGTACGTCAAACGCGAAAGCGCTTTACCACTCGTCAAGGTACTTGCTTCAGCAGCAGCTACAGACAGTATTGCCATCGATCAACGCCGTGATCCGCTCTGGCTGAAAGCCGCTGAACTTTCTAGCAAACAAGCCTATGCGCAAGCTGGCTTGAGTCCCAAAGATATTGACCTTTTCGAATTGCATGATGCCTTTTCCATTATGGCTGCCCTTTCCTTGGAAGCCAATGGCTTTGCTGAACGCGGCCAGGGGCCACGCCTGGCTAACGATGGTGAGATCTTGCCCAGTGGTAAAATTCCCATCGCCACCCGAGGTGGATTGAAAGCACGCGGCCATCCCGTCGGTGCCACTGGCATGTACCAGATCGTGGAAGTGGTGCAGCAGCTTCGTGGTGAGGCAACCGGCTCACAGGTAGAGAATGCCCACATTGGCATGACACAAAATATCGGTGGCAGCGGTTCCAATATCATCACCCACATTTTACAGGTCGCCTGATCTACCCAAAATAAATCAAGGGTTCATGTCGTCAAAACAGGCATGAACCCTTTTTTGTTGAGACAGGTTATAATAGAACATATATTCCTCAATAACGGATTCCGTATGAAAGTGACTCGCTCCCAGATCGACCAATTCCGCATGAAAACATACCGCATGTTACCCGGCAAGCACCTCACCGGTCCGCAAGATGCGGTTAACTTCGTCAACGAACGTGGTTTTGCTTACCTTTGGCCCATCAAGAATGTAGAAATGCCCAACCTTTGGAACGCAACCACTGGCAATCGCCCTGTTGCAGATGACCATGACGACCCAGGACATGCGACCTGGGGTTGGAAAGACGAGTTGCTGGATAAACGCGTCTGGTATTATGCCCGGATCATCAAGAATCGCAATACATTTGTATCGCATGAGCTGATCCCATACTTCTATGCACTTTCACCCAATTACGGCGACCCGGAAGAAGATTTTCAAGACCAATACCAACAGGGTCTGATGACATTGGAAACGAAGCTCATCTTTGAAGCCCTTCTCAAAGAAGGTCCGCTGGACACCATTTCTTTGCGCAAAGCTTCGCACCAGACCAGCAAAAATTCAAATTCAGGCTTTACCAAAGCCCTGGACACCCTGCAATCCCAACTCAAAGTATTGCCCGTGGGCGTAACCAATGCAGGTCGATGGGGCTATGCGTTCGCCTATGATCTCACCCACCGCTACTACCCTGATCTGATGGAACAAGCCCGCCCCATCAGCGAAAGCACAGCGCGGCAAAAGATCGTCACCACCTATCTCGATTCAGTTGGAGCTTCCAGTGCCAAAGAGATTGCCCGCATCTTTCAGTGGACACCTGAGCTGACCAAACGTACCCTTTTAGCCTTGATTACGAACAGCGCCATTGCAGAAGCCGAACCACTTGATGGTGAAAAAGAGAATCTGTTCATCAGTAATAAAATCTAAAACCTTATAAATTTCCGATTTTCTTTCTCAGAAAAAGCTATAATTACCCCATCATAGGTTTTCTCAGGGAGAAAGAATGGAAATTCGCATATCGCGTCAAGCCAGAGAAAAGTATCAAATTGACGATTCTTTGTTCTCTCTTGAAGGGAATATCCTTCTTACCGATCTTCTTTCGGTCAGGGTTTTTGTAAATAAACTTAATCAAAAACGTGATCTCATCCATTTTCCAGAGCATGCTGCCAAGACCGGCGAAGTAAATGCAATGGCCCTGATGGATGAGATCTTCCATTATGTCATTTACCTGTACAAACAACAAAAGAAAGCTGATCTCTTTCCCGACGCTCTGAACACGATCCAAGAAAAGATCGGCACTTCCCAATTGGATGGCATTTTTGAGACCTTCATCAAAGAATTCCCGCCCTTACCGGTATACAAGAAAACATTTGATCCGCTTACCTATCTGAACGGCAATACCAAAGGTGCAGCCAACCGCCAGGTACTCCTGGAGGAACTGATCTTGTATTGGGTCACTTTGCATAACCCAGCCCTGGAAAACTACTCAGATCTTTTTGACAGCCAACTTTTAAGTGATGACCGTACCTTCCATCAACTTTTTAGCGTTTTGGAAGAATATTTTGCCAATAAGCCCGACTTTGGCCCTGATGCCCAACCACTTCTAGGTCTTTTGCTGAGTCCTGCTCAACATGTACCTCATTCCATCACCGGCCAATTGGAATACATCCGTCTGCACTGGGCCTCTTTTCTGGGTGAATATTTTTACCGAATTCTCTCCAGTCTCGACCTGCTAAAAGAAGAGAACAAATGGTCACCAGGTGGCCCGGGCCCTATGCCTGTTCCGGTTTACGATCTGGAAGCCATGCGCGCAGCTATGGGAAACCTGGCAGATTATGAAGCCTTCAGTCAAGATCGTGATTGGATGCCCGGTCTTGTTTTGATCGCAAAGAATACCTACGTCTGGTTGGATCAGCTTAGTCGCAAATATGATCGTCCCATCACTCGCCTTGACGAGATACCCATGGGCGAGCTGCAAACATTGGCCGAACACGGCATCACTGGCCTGTGGCTCATCGGACTTTGGGAACGCAGTACAGCTTCCGGCAGGATCAAACAAATGTGTGGTAACCCCGATGCCATCGCCTCTGCGTATTCTTTACGCTCTTATGAGATCGCCGCTGACCTGGGTGGCACCCAGGCCTACGAAGGTTTACGCGCGAATGCGGCCCGTTTTGGTATCCGTTTGGCCAGCGACATGGTTCCCAACCACATGGGGATTGACTCTGATTGGGTGATCCATCACCCGGAGCGCTTCTTATCGCTTGATCACAGTCCCTACCCCAACTACTCCTTCAACGGTACTGATCTTTCATCAGATCCCGGTGTCGTCATTCAGATCGAAGACCATTATTATGACCGCACTGATGCCGCTGTGGTCTTTCGCCGTATTGATAAACACACCGGCCACACACGTTACATCTATCATGGCAATGATGGTACCTCCATGCCATGGAACGATACTGCTCAACTCGATTACTTGAACGCAGAAGTGCGTGAAGCGGTTTACCAGACCATTTTGGAAGTAGCACGAAAATTCCCCATCATCCGCTTTGATGCTGCAATGACCCTGGCCAAGAAGCAGGTCCAGCGGCTTTGGTTCCCTGAACCCGGCAGTGGTGGTGCAATCCCTTCCCGCTCTGAATACGCGCTGACGCGCGAGCAATTCAATGCTGCCATGCCCACTGAGTTTTGGCGCGATGTAGTGGATCGGATTGCCGTTGAAGCTCCCGATACGCTTTTGCTGGCTGAAGCATTTTGGATGATGGAAGGGTATTTTGTGCGCACCCTGGGTATGCACCGAGTTTATAACTCTGCATTCATGCACATGCTGCGCGATGAGAACAACTCTGGCTACCGTCAACTGCTCAAGAATACCCTCGAGTTCGAGCCTGAGATTCTCAAACGCTATGTAAACTTCATGAACAACCCCGATGAACGGACAGCTGTTGACCAGTTTGGCAAAGGGGATAAGTATTTTGGTGTCTGCACCCTCATGGCCACGTTCCCAGGGCTTCCCATGCTCGGTCATGGGCAAGTGGAAGGCTTTGCTGAGAAATATGGCATGGAATACAAACACGCCTATCTGGATGAACAGGTAGATTCCGGCCTGGTCGAACGTCATCAGCGTGAGATCTTCCCCCTGCTGCATAAACGCCAACTCTTCTCAGCGGTTGAAAACTTCCAGCTCTTCGATTTCTCTACCCACCTGGGTGATGTGATCAATGAGAACGTTTTCGCCTTCACAAACCGTCTGAATAATGAACGCAGCCTGGTGGTCTATAACAACAACTACCAATCCACCGATGGTTGGATCCGCCACTCGGTTGCCAAGTTGGTGAAAACCGGAAAAGAGAAGTTCACCAGTACTTGCTCATTAGCCGATGCTCTTGGCTTGGACGATACCAGCACAGGTTACCTCACCTTCCGTGATCAAACCAGCGGATTACACTTCATCCGCCGTGTCAGTCAAATTCGCAAAGAAGGGTTCCACATTCATCTCAACGGCTACGAAACGCATGTCTTCCTCGACTTTGAGATCTTGAATTCTGATGCGAGCCATGATTATGGTCGCCTATGCGATTATTTGGGCGAACAGGGCGTGCCGGATATTCAGGCCGGCCTTTCTGAACTTCTCAGCCAGCCTGTATTGCGACCCGCAAAAGATATTTTAAATACCGGCTACTACAAATACCTTACTGACCTGGCTTATCAACGCCAGCCCATGGATAAAAAGG
>CAZWKK010000011.1:4361-19225 GCA_964634855.1 uncultured Anaerolinea sp. | reverse complement strand
GGATTTAAAACGAAAGTGAGCGCGAAGGGGCTCGAACCCTTAACCAATGGCTTAAAAGGCCACTGCTCTACCATTGAGCTACGCGCCCATCAAAGGACGGGGTAAATTCTATCACGCACATGCGCAGACGTCAATTATCTGGCAACAAAAAACAGGCTGTTTTTGACAGCCTGTTTTTATCATTAAGAAACTCTTATTGTTTCATGAAATCGGTGAAACCAAGCAGCAGCTTGTCAATGTCTTCCATGGTGGTTTCGCCCATGGTGGCCACACGGTAGGTGAGGTCTTTGATCTTGCCATAGCCGTTGGCAATGCGCATGCCGCGGGTCTGCAAGAACTTATTGAGGGCGCTGATATCCCACTTGAGCTCGTTTTTGACGGTGACCACAGTGCGGGAGCGGTAGGGCTCTTTGGCCAGGGGCTCCATGCCGTTGGCGATGCAGAAATCTTGCACCTTTTTAGACATGGCAGCATGGCGGGCGAAGCGGTTTTCCAACCCTTCTTCCAAAATGCGATCCAACTGCTTGTCGAGGGCAAAGATGAGGGACATGGCAGGGGTCATGGGGGTGGAGTCTTTGAGGCGGTGCTTCTCCATCAGCAGCAGGTCAAAGTACCAACCACGGTTGGATACAGATTCTGCTTTTTTCATGGCGCGGTCAGAGGCAGCGGCCAGAGCCAGACCAGGGGGTAGGGCGAAGCATTTTTGTGAAGAAGTGAGCATGAAATCAATGCCCCAGGCATCCATTTCGATCTTGACGCCGGCCAGGGAAGACACAGCATCCACCAGGATGAGTGTATCGGGGCTAACCTCGTGAACCACTTTGCACAACTCCTGCACCGGGTTCTGTACGCCAGTGGAGGTTTCGTTGTGAACGATGGTGACGGCTTCGTAGTGTTTCTTTTTCAGCGCGTCGCGCAGCATATCGGGGGTGATGGCTTCGCCGAACTCAACTTCCAATTTATCGGCCTGTTTACCGTTGGAGACGGCAACATCATTCCAGCGCTGGGCAAAGGCACCGTTAACACAGGAAAGGACGCTTTCCTGTACAAAGTTACGGATACCGGCTTCTTGCATGCCTGAACCAGAGCAAGCGCCCTGAAATACCCTGTACTGGGTGTAGAAGACCTGTTTCACTCTTTCTTCGTTCTTGCGGAAGAGTTCTTCAAATTCTTTGCTGCGGTGTGGAAGCATCGGGCGGGTTTGTGCTGCCAGTACTTCCGGAGCCACATCAACGGGACCCGGCACAAACATATGAGACATGACACTCTCCTTTGTGGACCTGCAAGAGATTAACCCAATCGCTTACGCGACGGGAATATACCTAACGCAAGATGAAGGACAGAACGATCAAAATGACGAAGAAAGCACCAGCCAGATAGGCGATCTTCTTCAGATCCTGTTTGGTGTATTCAATGTCTGCACTAAAATCAGGAGCGAAGCTGCGGGCACTGGTCTTGGCAACGGTTTTACTTTCTTCTACTTTGGTTTCAGAGATGCTGACGGAACGTTTTTTAGTTTTTGAAGCCATGACAAACTCTCCTTAAGAGAAATAATAGCCTAGTTCTTTTGTAGTTCTGCACTCACCACAATCCGTTGGTTGTCTACCCGGTAGGGGTAACAAGAGATGAGTGTAATGGTGGCATCTGGCGTAGCTGCCATCAGATCCACGCGGGTGGGCTCTACCACCTGGGTATCGGTGACAATGTAAGTATACGCCCGCGCCGCCGTGTAGACCACTATAGAATCGCCTTTTTTCAATTGATCGAGATCGCGGAAGATCTCGCCAAAGACATCATTGTGGGCAGAGAGCACCAGGTTGCCCGTCTGACCCGGGTCTGCCGTACCGGCATGCTGACCTATGCCTTTTTTGAGCTGATCCCATCCGTCGCCCTGAACCACAGGCGCATCCACCTTGATGGCGGGGATCTGCAAGCGGATGGCTTGCTGCGGCCCTGCAGTGGGGACCGGAAGATTGGCCAGGCTCTGCATCAGCGGGCGCAGATGTTCCGGGATCTCAGATTCATTAAAAACCACTTCGCTGCCTTCCACCGGTGGGGTGTGCCCTGATGGCAAAACGATGGCTGTGATAATGGCGGTTGGCGTCAGCGAAGGCTGAACCAGAGATTCTGAGACCTGCCTGTTTAAGTTGTTAAGCACACCGAAACCATAAATAAAGACGGCAACCAGCCCAATGACTCCAAAAATCTCGACCGCCATCAAGAAGCGATCCAGAGACTCTTTTTTGCGGTTGCGGCTGCGTTGTCTTACCCCAGATTCCAGGGCAGAAAAATCGTTTTCAGGGTTCGGTATGCGGGGTATCACCGGGGAAGTAGATTCTGTAACATCAATGACGCGCCCGCTTCTGCGGTATGCATCGATGCGCGCTTCACGGTCTTTCTGACTTTTCTCAATCAGCAGATTACGCAGATCTTCTTTTGAAAGGTCTTCTACGGCGCGCTTTTTGGGCACAAAAACCTCTTCCTGGCTGATAACTCCGCGTCTGATTATACCCGATTTCAATTTATCCGAACCGGAGAGAAATCATCTTCTACGGGTGATAAGGCTCGCGTTCTGTCCATATAAGAGTCTTGATTGTGTTATTTGCTTGGGTTCATGCTAAAATCAATCTATCTTCATTAAGGATAGTATATGATAAAGAATTTTTTGATCGATATGGATGGCGTCCTGGTAAAAGGCAAAGCCCTGATTCCCGGGGCGGATCATTTTATTGATAAACTGCGCAAGACCGATACCAAGTTTCTGATCTTAACCAACAACCCGCTGTATACCCAGCGAGATCTTGAATATCGCTTGCGTTCTTCAGGATTAAATGTTCCGGCTGAGAATATCTTCACATCTGCCATGGCCACAGCTCGCTTTTTGCAGAGCCAACGCCCCAATGGCACGGCATTTGTGATCGGTGAGACGGGGCTGACGCAGGCGCTGCACGATGTTGGGTATGTGCAAACTGATACAGCGCCCGATTATGTGGTCTTGGGTGAGGTGAACTCTTATAACTTTGAAGTGATCACCAAGGCTGTCCGACTCATCAATGATGGTGCATTGTTCATCGCCACAAATCCAGATAATACCGGCCCCATCGAATCAGGCATCGTGCCGGCCACCGGCGCCATGGCAGCCCTCATTGAAAAAGCCACAGGCAAAGCCCCCTTCTTTGTGGGCAAGCCCAATCCCTTGATGATGCGTACTGCAATGCGTTACCTGGGTGTGCATTCAGAGAACACCGTCATGGTGGGTGACCGCATGGACACGGATGTTGTGGCGGGAGTGATGAGCGGTCTGGAAACCATTTTGGTGCTGAGTGGGGTCTCTTCCATGGCGGACGTTGAAAAATATCCATACCGACCGGGCAGCATTGTCAATTCAGTGGCAGATATTGTGATCGAATAAGCAGAATCACGAATTAAGAAACCGGAGCGAGTAACCGCTCCGGAATTTTTTTAAGACTGGATCAATTTCGAGCCGCATACCCGGCAGAACAGATCACCTGGACGAGCCCGTTTGCCGCATTGGTGGCAATAGACCTGGCTTTTTTCGGCTAACTCGGCCGGGTCAGTCTCTTCGCTTTTTGCTTTGCGCAGTGGAATTTTGAGCTTGTTCAAGCGTGAACTGAGCAGGCCAACGATGATGAAAAGAAGGATGGCGGCGAGAAGCAAAATAAAGGTGTTGGTCAGGGTCTGGTTTTCGATCACCGATTGCCAGATCTCTTTGCCAATGTACATGGGAACATTTTGGTTCTGGATGGGGTTCACAGCGTGTACGCTCATCAGACTGGCGCTGAGTTCGCTGTTTGTCTTGAGGTAAGAGAGCTTGAGGTTCAGAATCACGCCCTGGCTTACTTCACCAATTTCTGCGGTGTAGTAAGTAAGGCCGTCATCTGGGTTGACCACACCTTTGCCCAGGTCGGGCTCGGTGCTCATGGTGGTGGCAAATTTTGGCTTTTGAACTTCCAGGGTCAGGGCATCAATGGGGTAATCGCTCACCCAACGGTAACTGTATTCATGCCGTGCATCGCTCAGCTCATTGACCGGATCGTAGAACTCGATCTGCAGGTCAGGGCTGGAGGTGATGAACTCAATACGGTTCCAGGAGCCATCACTGACGAGTGTGTATTCCAGATCGTAAAGCAGACCATCCAGATCTTTCATGGCCACCAGGTAGGGGGTTCCGGCAGAACTTGGAATACGGATGCTTACCCTGGCGGGAAAATCTGTAATGGATGAGAACGAGATGCGGTAGATCACCAGGGTCTCAGGACGGTCGTATTCAGGCCAAATACTGATCTCCATCTGACTGATATGCAAGGTGTCTGCCCGGGCAGGTGTCACCACCATCAGGCTCAGGAATATAACCAAGATCAGCAGAACCAGTTTCTTCATCTCATCTACTCTTTCTTAAATATCTTACCATAGCTGTGGTTGACTCATGATAAAAATGACGGAGAATTATGATAAAATTTGTACGCAGTCAGACGGAGCACTCAGCCTGACCCGCCGAAGCGTTGTTTTTACAACGACCTCAAAGGTGCAGCCTCTAATGAATAGAGACCGCCTGCGAGGTTTTTTGTTATATCAAAGGTGCAACCCTGGAGAGTTACACTGATGCGTTGGGTAAGAGACTATAAACCGCAGCAAGATCAAAACCGGCTGTACCGCATTGCCATCATCATCACCATCACGGGCAATGTCTTGCTGGCATCGAGTAAAGGAATTGTTGCCTGGCTGACGGGCAGTGCCGCCATCTACGCAGATGCCGCCAACTCGATCTCAGATGTTGTCTATTCTGTACTGATGATGATCGGCCTGTTTATGGCCATCAAACCGCCAGATATGGACCATCCGCAGGGGCATGCGCGCTTTGAGCCCCTGGTGGGCCTGATCATCACCATATCAATGGCGTTTGCAGGCTTCGAAGCTGCGCGCAATTCTTATGTACGCTACATGCAGGGGGGTACAGCAATCGCCCTTGACCTGCCCACCTATATTTTGTTGGCCAGTGCCGCCATCAAATTCGGCATGTTCCTGGCCATCCGAGCCATTGGCAAAAAGGTGAAAAGCCCCACCCTGGCCACCACCGCCGTGGACAACCTGAGCGATGTATTGACCTCTGTGGCGGCGTTTCTGGGTGTGTTGGGATCCAGTCTCATTCATCCATTGGCAGACCCGATCGCGGGTTTTCTGGTGGCTGCCTGGATCTTTAAACAAGTCTATGCTGTTGGGCGTGACAACCTGGGTTTCCTTACGGGCAGGGGGGCCACCCACGAGGAGGCTGAAGAATTTGTAAAAGCGGCCGAAGAGATCCCCGGGGTCATTCGAGTGCATCACTTAATGACCGAGTACGTAGGCCCTAAAATGGTGTTGGATCTGCACATCAATGTGGATGGCGAGACAACCCTCAAAGAAGTACATGCCATTTCAGATGCAGTGGCAGATCGACTGCAAGAATTTCCCAACGTGGATCGGGCCTATGTGCATGTAGAACCAGATGGATGGGAAGACTGATCTTTCAATAATCTTGGCACGGTTCTTGTAACATAGTTGTGGTGAAGGCCTAGAGAGAGTACGTGTCTCGTGAGGCGGACCTTCATTAACTTCACAAAGTTGTCAGGAGCCGTGCCATGAGACATGGGTTTAATCAATTTGCGAAATTCTTCGTCGACAATGAAACGATCTCCCGTGAATCTCGTCAACATCTCGCCAGCCGTGCCTGGATCACCTTTAGCGGCCTCTTACTTGTTGTAATTCTCCCTTTTCTTCTCAAAGACTATATTGAAAATCCAGACACCACCCAGCTGTTTTTCGTCTGTAATGATGTGGTTTTATTGGTGATCTATTATTTCTTGTACCGGATTAACCAAAAATTCCCACAAAAAGAGATCTTTCCCTTGGTGATGGCGATCTCTTTTTATACTTGCCTAACCATTATTCCGATCCAGCACGAAGAACAATTGATCCTCAATTTTGCCTTGCCGACCATTGTGGCCAGTTTTGCCGGGAAGCGAGAGAGTTCCATCGTCTTTGCAATATGTGCATCGCTGGCCTCGATCTTCTACTTTTTTTGGGCGTTCCCAACAGAATCTTTTCCATTTCTTGCCATTGTCTGCTTGCTTTTCCTCGCCATTTTGGCTTATCAGGTGGACCTGATCCTGGACAGTATGATGAACCAGGTGACCTCGGCGTATGACCGTACCATTGAAGGATGGTCACAAGCCCTGGAAATGCGCAACCATGAAACCGAGGGCCACTCTCATCGTGTGGCAGAGTTGACCATGCAATTGGTGGAAAAGATGGACCTGGAAAAAGCCAGTTATGTACATATTCGGCGCGGGGTATTGCTGCACGATATTGGCAAAATGGGAGTGCCAGATAGTATTCTGTGTAAAGCCGGCCCGCTGACCGAAAGTGAGAACCTGGTGATGCGCAAGCACCCTGAATATGCTTACCATCTTTTAGAGAATATTCCCTTTTTGCACCCGGCATTACAGGTGCCCTATTGCCACCATGAAAAATGGAATGGAACAGGTTATCCACGCGGGCTGAAAGGTGAGGAAATTCCACTGGAGGCACGCATCTTCTCCGTGATCGATGTTTGGGATGCCATGCGCTCCAATCGGAGTTACCGGGCAGCCATCCCTGAGCCGCAAGTGGTGGAATATCTGCGCTGTGAGACCGGCCGCAGTTTTGATCCGGCGGTGGTGAAGGCTTTCTTTGAAATGATGCACTTTGATTTGGAGAAGGAGCCTGCCAAACACTTGCTCCCTCAACCACAGGTTGCCAAACAGGTCTGATTTCGTTATCATAAGGGTAGAAAGAACTTGCCCGCATGAAGACCCTCCCTTCTGAGCTAATTGATGAACCCATTGAGGTAAATTTTGACGTGCCGCCGGTGTATGAAAAGCGGCCCGATTGCCCGCAATCTTTTGTTTGGCGTGAACAAACTTACCAGATCAAGACCATTCTCAGCGAACGGCAAGATTTTAATCGTCGTGGTCGTTCCGGCCGCAACATGCAACCGGCACACCTGGCTTCTGCGTCCAGAGTAGGGTCCTGGGGGGTGGGACGTTATTATTTCTGCGTAGAGGTCAACGGGGGAGAGATCTTTGAGATCTATTTTGACCGGGCACCTCAAGACGCAGGTGATCGCAAGGGACACTGGTTTTTACGTGGCAGGCGTCAATTGGTTGACGGCTCAGACTAAAAGAATTTAGCAATCCCTTTCAAATATCAAAGAAAATTAAATAAATACTAAATATTATTCAAATAGTATTGACTTTTATTCAGCACGTGCTAAAATATCTTTAACTTAGTGAATAAAAGCCATCATTTTATTTAAGTCGGAAAGAAAAGGCAGGCAAAAATGAACAAAACCATCAGCAAATGCCCGGTTTGCGGCGCTGATCTGGCCGTGACCCGGCTTTATTGCACCAGCTGTAATACCTCCATCGAGGGGCACTTTATGGTGGAGCATACTCCCTTTGGGCATTTGACTCCCGAGCAGATGCAGTTTTTGCTTACCTTTGTTCGTTGCGAGGGCCGTCTGAACCGCATGGAAGAGGAGATGAAGCTTTCCTATCCCACCCTACGTAACCGGCTAAATGAGATCGTACGCGCCCTCGGTTATGAGCCTGGAAAAGAGGACCTCTCACAGCCGCTCTCTGTTGAAGACCGGCGTCAAATTTTGGAAGACCTGGATTCTGGCAAGATCGGCTGGGAAGAAGCGCAGGCCCGTTTACGTGGCGAAAAGTACGTGGCACCTCAAACCGATGCAGATGGAGGTGCAAAATAGTTACCAGTGAAGAACGCCTCAAAGTGTTGAAGATGGTCCAGGAAGGCAAGATCACGCCCGAAATGGCCGCTGAACTGCTGAAAGCTCTGGATACGAGCAGCAAGAATGCCCCGGCAGAAGCTCCTGGTTTTGACCGCCCGGAGAACATTCCCGGGTTGAGCGGTCGCTTCTTCCGCGTGCGCGTGAGCGATATGTACACGGGTAAGGTGCGAGCCAACATCCGCTTGCCGCTGGGTATGGTCAATGCCGGTCTGCGCATGGGCATGAAGTTCTCTCCAGAGGTGGAAGGGCTGAATGCAGAACGCCTGGCAGAGGCACTGGCCAATGGCAAAACAGGCCGCATTGTAGACGTGTATGACGATAACGACGGCGAACACGTAGAAGTATTCATCGAATAAACCCCAAACACTGATCAGATCACGATCTCCACAAGGCAGGTGAACAACCTGCAGGGTTTAACGTTCTTAAAATTAAGGAAATCATCATGGAAACAGAAGCGAGCAATTCAAACAAGTGGATGAAAACATTTTTCCCCATCTGGGGAGCCCAAATCTTCTCCCTGTTGGGCAGTGGACTGGTTCAGTTCGCTCTGGTATGGTATCTGACGCAAAAGACCGGGTCAGCCGCCATTTTGGCCATGGCCACTTTTGTGGCTTTGCTGCCAAACGTGCTGCTGGCTCCCTTTGCTGGAGCACTCATTGACCGCTGGAACCGTCGCCTGGTGATGATCATCGCTGATGGGTCGATCGCTCTTGTAACCCTGGTGCTTGTGATCTTGTTCGCCACCAATCTGGTGCAGGTGTGGCACATTTTTGTCGTACTGTTCTTAAGAGCCTTTGGATCCATGTTCCATTGGCCAGCCATGCAGGCCTCCACCTCATTGATGGTGCCAGAGAAACATCTCTCACGGGTAGCGGGTATTAACCAGGCAATCTCTGGAGGGCTGAACATTGCCGCTCCTCCACTGGGCGCCTTGCTGATGTCACTGATCTCGTTCTATCAGGTGGTCGCCATTGATATTGTGACGGCCATTATTGCCATCACACCCCTGTTCTTCATCAAAATTCCTCAACCCGTACGCGCGGATCAGGGTGAGAAGGTTTCGGTTCGCCTGGTACTCAAGGATATTGGCGAAGGATTTCGCTTCCTCAAAGCCTGGCCGGGGATCTTGCTGCTCACTGTTCTGGCTGCGGCTTTGAACTTCTTTTTGGCCCCGGTGGATACCTTTTTGCCTTTGTTGGTGACGCAGTATTTTAAACAGGGTGTTTGGGAGCTGGGTGTTCTGCAATCGGCTGTGGGGGTTGGCGTAGTGGCTGGCGGGTTGTTGTTGGGCGTCTGGGGTGGTTTTAAAAGTAAAGTGGTTACCAGTCTAGTGGGCGTCATTGGCATTGGACTTGGGGTTATGCTCCTGGCGGCAACCCCGGTGAGCCTTTTCGCCCTGGCGGTAGTGGCGATGGTGTTTATGGGCATCAGTAACCCCATCGCCAATGGTCCCTTGATGGCCATTATGCAAAGTAAAGTTCCACCAGAGATGCAGGGCAGGGTGATGGGCTTTTCTGGCAGTTTGTGTTCTGCCATGATGCCAATTGCCATGCTGGTCTCAGCACCGGTGGTGGATCAATTGGGATTACATGCCTGGTATTGGGCAGCCGGGCTCATCACTGCGGTGATGGGAGTGGTTATGTTCTTTCTAAAACCCATCATGCAATTAGATTCTGGCACGGTGGTACCCACGGCAGAAGTGGTGACCAACTAAATGAAAAGGCAGCCGCAAGGCTGCCTTTTTTGTCGTCATGGCTGCAGGGTGATGATCTCACTGGTGAGCGTCAGATCTAGAAATGGGGCATTGTCCTGGATCTGGCGGATGGTGAGCCGGACGGGTGTGTTCTCTTTGACCGAATAGGGAAGGTCAACCGAGAAGCTCACGTAGTTTTCACCGTCTGGCAGCATTTTATGGGCAACCTGTTTTGAGGCCACAATGGCACCATTGGTTTTGAAAAGCTCAATGATAAGCGGATTATTGCTCAAGGGGTGAACGTACCCTTCAATATGCAGCGTGCCACCCGAGATCATGGAATTCGCACCCGGTTGGCTGATGACGATGGGTTCGTTTTGGAAGGTGGGCACCTCGATCTCAGAATCTCCCACCTGGATGAGGATCAGCGGCACCGAGTTTACAGCGATGCGCCGACCATAGCCATCAAATGTGGTCAGAGCCAGCAGGGCAGATTCGCCGCCACTGTTGATCTCAAAGGGAACCTGGGTGGAGAAGGACACCCAACCAGAATCCGGAATGTTCAACTGGATCAGTTGGTCAGCCATCAGGCGGCCATCTTCTCCGAGCAGTTGTAGCGTTACCTTGCCCTGATCGCCGGGGTAGGCATAAGCACTGACGTTGATGGGGGAAGAAATTTTGGAGGACGGGCCAGGATTGTAAATATTGAGGAGTGCCGCAGGAAATTTTTTGTTGGAAAATGATTCTGCCAACTCAGTGGGCACAGGTTGGGTAGGTTGCTCCAACACAATGGGGGTTTTCTGCTCGATCTCACTGGTCACTGGCAAAGGGTCATTAGCAGAGGTTAGAGTAGCGGTTGGGGGCATGGTTGGTTCAGCGGTGGCCATTGGCTCCAGGGTAGCGGTTACAGTAGCCCGGGCACAGCCGGCCAAAATCACTGCCAGTAATACAGTTGAGAGGGTGATCCGGGCGATTTTGTGTGGATGCATAGGACGATTTTACATCAGATATTAAAGAGAGTGGGGCACGAACACTCGTGCCCCATCTTGATTGGTTTGTTGGATTCTAGAGACCGTAGATATCGGTGAACTTCTGGGTGAGGTAGCGCATGTAGGGTTCCGGGCTGATGCCGGTTCCGGTGATGCGTTTGACCATGACCTGGGGTTCAAATTTGGCGCCGTGGCGGTGCAGATTGGTGCGCAGCCAGCCAAGCATCTCATCAAATTTACCGGCTTCGATCTGGCTCTCCAAATTGGGGATTGCCTGGTTAAGTTTTTCCCAGATCTGAGCGGAGATGAGGTTGCCCAGGGCGTAGGTGGGGAAGTAGCCAAAGAGCCCACTTGACCAATGTACGTCTTGCAGAACGCCTTCGCGGTTGGTGGGGGGAACAATACCCAAATAGTCCTTCATGCGGCTGTTCCAGGCTTCTGGCAGGTCTTTGACGGCCAGTGAACCTTCCATGAGGGCGATCTCCAACTCAAGGCGCAGCATGATGTGCAGGTTGTAAGTGGCTTCATCAGCTTCCACACGGATGAGGGAGGGTTCTACTTTGTTGATGCCCTTGTAGAAAGTTTCTTCTGAGATGCCGTTCAACTGAGCCGGGAAGATGGCTTTGAGTTTGGGGTAGAAGAATTTCCAGAAGGGGCGGGAACGACCCACGATGTTCTCCCACATACGGGATTGAGATTCGTGGATGGCCATGGAGGCGCCGGTGGCCTGAGGGAAACGGCGCAGAGACTGGGCAATACCCTGTTCGTACATGGCATGGCCGCCTTCGTGCATGGTGCTGAAGAGGGCCGAAGCGGCGCGTTCTTTATCAAAGCGGGTGGTGATGCGCACATCATCGATGCCAAAGCTGGTGGTGAAGGGGTGCACCGATTTGTCCTGGCGGCCGCGGTTCCAATCGAAACCGAAGTGGGTGATCACATCCACGCCAAAATCCCATTGACCTTTTTCATCATACGGGATGTGCAGGAAATCGTCGTTCACCTGCGGGCGTGAGGCGATTGCTTTGAGCAATTCCACCTGCTGCGGGCGCAGCTTGGAGAAGATATCGATGACCTCTTTGGTCTTCAGACCCGGTTCAAAATCGTCCAGAAGGGGATCGTAAACATGGTCAAAGGGTTTAAAGTAGCCGGCATATTCGCGGCGTAATTCAACGATCTTTTCCAACTCGGGTTGGAAGAACTTGAAATCGTTCTTTTCGCGGGCTTTTTCCCAGGCACCTTCGGCCATGGTGGTGACGCGGGCGAATTCGGCCACTTTCTCAGTGGGCACTTTGGTCTGTTTTTCAAAATCGTGGGCGGTGCGTAAGATCAGGCAGGCATCGTCAGAATCGGGGTCCAATTGGGCTGCTACAGGTTTAAGCTCATCAAGCAGCTTGCCCATCTCATCAGAGGTGAACATGTCGTGGGTCAGTCCAGCCAGGGTGGCCAAAATGTTGCCGCGGTCTTCTGAACCGCCGTGGGGCATATAGACCTGCTGGTCCCAGCCCAAAAGGGCGCTTGCCCGGCTGAGATCAGCGATCTGAGCCAGCAACTGTTTAAATTGATTCAGTCTTTCTTCCATTCAAAACTCCTAAAAGTGAGAACTAAAAATTATGCAACTTTCCAGCGTAATGGTTTTCCATCCAATGCAGCCAGAACCTCTTCAGAGATATCATGGGCGGCACGGGTTTGCGCTTCCACAGTCTGGGCGCCGATATGCGGGGTGCCAATGACTTTGGGGTGGCTCACCAGCTCGGTCAGACCAGGGGGCTCGGTAGCGAAGACGTCCAGAGCAGCGCCAGCGACCTTGCCAGAGTTCAATGCGGCCAACAGAGCAACCTCATCGATGACGCCACCGCGGGCGGCACACACGATGTAAACGCCCTGTTTCATTTTGGCGAAGGCGGCCTCATTGAGCATGCCACGGCTGTCATTGGTGAGAGGAATGTGCATGGTGATCATATCGGATTGTTTGAGCAGTTCATCCAGGCTCACAGGTTCGCCGCCACGTTTCTTGATCTCTTCAGCGGGCAGGAGCGGGTCGTATCCCAGGATCTTCATCTCAAAGGCTTTGGCACGTTGGGCAACGCTTGCCCCGATTCGCCCAAAACCGATGACACCTAAAGATTTACCACAAAGCTCTGTGCCTTCCAGTTCCTTTTTCAACCATTTGCCGGCTTTTAGCCCGGCATCGGCGCGCGGAATTTCGCGAACCACTGAGAGCATCATTCCAAAGGTCAATTCGGCAACGGCCACGCTGGTTGCGGTGGGAGAATTAACCACGGTGACTTTATGTTCTTTGGCTGCATTCAGATCAATGTTATCCACGCCTACGCCGGCACGCCCAACAACTTTGAGCTTGGTTCCGGCAGCCAAGACGGCAGCCGTAACTTTGGTGCGGCCGCGGACGATGAGGGCATCGTACTCGCTGACGACGGTCAAGAGTTCATCAGCAGTGATGGTGGGATTCTCCACTACTTCAGCCGATTTGCGCAAAATCTCTTTTCCGTTCTCTTCCAGTCCATCCGTAAGCAAGATCTTCCAAGCAGACATACAGGTCTCCTAAAATGGAATATATGATCAAAGCAGGGGAACATCCCCCACTACATTTTACCTTAAATTCAATTTGCACTTAAATGGACGAAGCTCCTGACCTTGGTAGGAAAACGCTCCCTGCTTCATTGAGGTGGTAAAATCTTTTTAATGACTCCTTTAAAGAACTCTCTGGAAAAACGTATCAATCCACGCATGCTTACTTCTGAATGCATGCAGCGTTGTGTTCTGCACCAGTGTCACGGCGCCTGTTGTGTCTTTGGCGTCTGGGCAGACGAACGCGAGATGGATGATATCTTGGCCAACGCCGCTCTCATCGCCCCGCACATGCCGCCGGGGCGGGAAAACCCGGCTGATTGGTTTGCCAGTTATCAAGACAAAGACGAGTTCAGCCCCAGTAAATTGGTGGTGCATACGGCAGTTGAGACTGTGCCGGAGCATTATGGTGGTACCGCATGCGTCTTTTGCCATGCTGATGGTAAATGCGCCTTACAAGTGGCAGCCATGGCAAACGGGCTGCATCCCTGGCGCTTCAAACCCTATTACTGCATCCTTCATCCGTTGGATCTGGATGACGAGGGGCGCATCACCGTGGATGAGACCGAAGAGATGGTGCATGAAGAGGGTAGCTGTTTGCAAACGGCAGACCATCCCATTCCCCTGGTGGAAACCTTTGAAGAAGAATTGCGTTATCTGCTGGGCGATAAAGCCTATGCTGAAATGGCTGAAGAAGCTAAACGTATGCGTGAGGAGAAAAGCTGATGCGTCCCTGGCGAATCCGTACCATTGACCCTGCAGACCAGGGTTGGATCCGTCAGTTTGTGGTGGACCATTGGGGTGCTGAGGAGATGGTGACCCACGGCGAGGTCAGCTACCCGGCGCAGTTGCCCGGTTTTGTCTGTACCTGGAATGGCGAAAGGGTCGGCCTGGTCACATATCAGATCCGCGGGCAGGAATGCGAGATCATCAGTCTGGATAGTCTGCGCCCGCAACTGGGCATTGGCAGCGCATTGATCGATGCTGTGGCCGATGCGGCCCGCAATGAAAAGGCAACCCGATTGTGGCTCATTACCACCAACGATAATCTACTGGCACTCGGTTTCTATCAGCGGCGCGGGTTTCATATTTGCGCGGTAAACCCAGATGCCATCACCGAGGCCAGAAAGATCAAACCATCCATCCCACAGATCGGTTTGGAAGGCATTCCCTTGCGTGATGAGATCGTATTGGAAATCAGTTTGTAAATTAACGCTAAAAATGCGATAAAATTGGTCTTGAATTATTGTTTGGAAGGATCTGAATTGAAACAAAAATTATTATCCACCCTCATCGGGATTACCCTGGTCACCTCGCTGCTCCCGTTTTCTGCTCCCAGTCCGGTATTAGCCCAAAGTGCCTCTGCAGAAGTTGGTAAAGCCGACCAGGCCTTGTGCCTGCCCGGTGAAGAAGTGAACGGCAATGCCAATTGTTTGCTGGCCGGTCCTGCGCAGACTATTGATACCCTGGCTAAAAAGGGTATGACCTTTCCACCAGCCCCGCTTGCTTTGACTACTCCGCCGATGGACCTGCAGACAATTCCCTTCAGCTACGCCAAAGTAGTCAACGAGGCGGTTGATCTGTATGCCAGCGCGGATGATGCCCAGAATGGCATTGTTAAAGATCAGCTCAGGGCTGGACACATCAAATATGTTTCCCTTTCTCAAAAAGTGACCACAGACAAAGGGACTTTTTATCAGATCTCTACTGGCGATTGGTTGAGCGGCGATACCATCACCAAGGTGGG
>CAZWKK010000011.1:0-4261 GCA_964634855.1 uncultured Anaerolinea sp. | reverse complement strand
AATCAACCCACGCCTCCAGAGGGTGTAACCAACGGCCGCTGGATCGAAGTGAACCTGTACGAGCAGGTGCTCACGGTCTACGACCAGGGCAAGATGATCTTTGCCACCCTGGTTGCCACTGGCGGTGCGCCTTTCTATACTCAGCCGGGTACGTTCAAGATCTACAAAAAGATCGAACATGAATATATGACCGGTGCGTTTGAGTCAGATAAATCGGATTACTACTATCTGGAAGAAGTGCCCTTCATTATGTATTACGATAATGCCAGGGCTTTGCACGCTGCCTATTGGAATACTTATCTGGGCTACCCCAGCTCGCATGGCTGTGTGAACCTCTCGGTGGCAGATGCCCATTGGCTGTACAACTGGGCCAATGACGGTGACACCGTCTACGTGGTTGATCCATCAGGCAAGACACCTACAGACCCAAGCCTGTATACAGGCGGTGGTTTCTAAAAAAGTTCAAGAGTGAGATCGATCTCACTCTTGATTTTTTAACAACAAGAGCAGGTTTCGGGCTTGCCGGTGAGGGAGGCGCGGATCATAGCAGAGGCACAGCCAACACCGCTGCGTACCTCAATGGCTCCGGCAGCACAATTTAATTTGCAGGCGCCACATTCCATGCATTGCGCGTAATTAACGATGTTGGCTTTGTGGGCCTGCATCTCAAATACGTGGTGTGGGCAGACCATCACGCACAAGGTGCAGCCGTTACACAGTTCCTGATTCAATTGAAGGGTATTTTCTTGATAAGAATTGAACATGGGGCCTCTGTTAGTGGACGAACGCGAATACGATCAATAACACCAGGCCTACGCCAAAACAGACGGCCATGGGGCGGATGTAGGTATAGATCTCTTTCTTTACACCCGTACGTGAAGTAAAGGTGGAAGAACCGGTAAAGTTGAGTGAGATGTACGCCACACTGCCAACCAGCGCCAGCAAATACCCCAGACTTTGACCTAATTGGCGGTACCACGTCCAATCAGTATGAGCGCTGAGCACCCATAGGATGAAGGGCAGGGAAAGTACAATCCCTAAAAATCCACCCTTGCTGCTGAAATCTTTGCTGGGCAGCCAGGGCAACAGGGCCGGGAAGAGCACCGTGCCGCCTAGAACGGCGGCAAGGACGGCCAGGGCGTATGCCCAGCCCCCTATCAGGAAGGCGGCCACTGCCGCACCTACCATGGGGAGGAAGGTCATCGTCACCTCTACCGGGGTCAAGATCAGGCGGTCGTGCAGCGGGAATTTGACCTCACGCATCTCCGGGCTGGCCTGATGTGTCTTCAAATACTCAGGCAAGTCAGAAGCCAGTACGGGTCCGTATTCCACGGTAAATCCACACATACGACGGACCTCATGTGCAGCCACCCCTGGCGCGCCCAACTGGGGCAAAATGAGTTTGCGGTGCTTCACTACTTCGGCGAGTTGGGTCTCTTTGACCCGGCGCACGATCTCACGCGTGCCAAAGGTGTGTTTACCAGCCGCACACCAAACATTGATGCCTTTGGTGTCCAATACCAAAATGTAGCCTCTGATCCCTGCCAGCGCAGAACGCAGCGCATCAAAGCTAAGCGTGTAATTTGCCGAGACGAATACCGGGCTGGTCTCATCGGGTGTGCCCAGGCGGTAGAGCCCCGGCTGCACACGGTGATCACCGCGGCGGTAACCCACCCTGGCCAGAAAATGGTCCCAGTGGTCAGCAAAGTTCAATGCTGGGGTGGTGGAAAATATCACAGGGGGTGCAGAAAGTACATGGAGGATTTTGGTCATAGAGTGGTCCTGTTAAATAGATGTTCGTCTATATTTGATCTCAAAAAATCAACAGCACTTATCGGGCTGTTCCAAAGAGCTGGAGAACTTGGTGACCAGACGGTCACAGCAGACCGTCACCAGATTGCGGTTGAGGGTATAAAAGGTCTGTTTGCCCTCTTCTTTATAAAGCACCAATCCTGCTTCACGCAAAATGGCCAAATGGTGCGAAACGGTTGGCTGGGTCACCTTCAGAAACGCCACGATCTCATTCACCGTGCGCCATTCACAGCAGGTGATCTTCATGATCTGCTGACGGGTTTCATCAGCCAAAACTTTCGCAAACTCAACTGTATCTAGATCGGACATGCTTTTATTATATAGATAATTGTCTATTTGACAAGAGGAGAATGCCGCAAATCAATTGCAATTTGACTTCATGGTAGAATTTACTCATGAGAAAATGGCAATTTTGGCTGGGTGTGGTCATCAGTGCAGTCTTTTTGTGGCTGGCATTGAGCAAATTGAATTTAGGCGATTTCTGGACGACCATTACGCATGCAGTTTACTGGTGGATCATCCCCGGGATCGCGGTTTATTTTGTGGCAGTTTGGGTACGCGCCTGGCGCTGGCATTATCTGCTTAAACCCATCAAAGCGGTTCCCACGCGGGTGATGTTCCCCATTACCTGCATCGGCTACATGGGGAATAATATTTACCCCGCCAGAGCTGGCGAGGTGCTGCGCGCAGTGATCTTAAAGCGCCGCGAAGGAGTACCCATTTCTGCTTCGCTGGCCACCGTCATTGTGGAGCGCATCTTTGATGGCGTGGTCATGCTGGCGTTCGTCTTTGTCAATCTGGCCCAGTTGGCCAAATTGTCTACCGTGGCAATTCCCATCGGATCCTGGAACCTGACCATTCAAGAGATCGCCATTTGGGGCAGCGGTATCTTCTTTGGGGCCCTGCTGATCTTCTTACTGGCGGCCATGTTCCCGCAGGTGAGCTCCAAATTCTTTGAATGGCTGATCGTCCATCTAATGCCCGTCCGGCTGCGAGAAAAAAGCCTGGGCATTATGAACCGCTTTTTGGATGGGCTGGAATCCCTGCGTACCCCAGGCAATATTTTGATGGTCTTTTTCACCTCTGTGCTCATCTGGCTGCTGGAAACCGTGAAGTACTGGTTTGTCATGCACGCCTTTGGGTTTGAGGTTAGCTTCTTTATCTTGATGCTCATGAACGGTGTGGTCAACTTGGCCACCACCATCCCGGCCGCACCTGGCTACATTGGCACCTTTGACCTGCCGGGGATCGTCATCCTTACGGCAGCAGGGGTGAACCAGGCAGTGGCTACCGGCTATACCCTGGTACTGCACGTTGCCCTGTGGGTGCCCATTACCGTTTTGGGGGCCTACTTTATGGCACGGGAAGGCATCAAATGGTCAGATGCAATGCGGGCTGAGACAGCCGAAGTACCTGAAAAACCGAACGAAACCCTTTCGAATTAGGAAGCTGATATGAAAATTGCGATCGTTGGCGCTGGCTTTGGGGGCATGTCTGCGGCTTTGGATCTGGTCAAAGCTGGCAACCAGGTAACCATTTTTGAAGGCTCCGATCATCCTGGCGGTCTGGCATCAGGTTTCAAGAAGGCCGAATGGGACTGGTCGCTGGAGAAGTTCTATCACCACTGGTTCACCTCAGACAAAGAGATGTTCAACCTCTTTGACGAACTGGGGTTGACCTCCAAAGTTGTCATCCGCACCCCCAAGACAGTGATGTATTACAAAGGCAAGTTTTATCCATTTGATTCCATCCCGGCTGCGCTGATGTACCCGGGTTTGGGTTGGGGCATCAACAAGATCCGCTTTGGTCTGGTGGGGGTTTATCTGCGCCTGACTAATAACTGGAAGTCCATGGAGCAAACCACCGTGGATGCCTGGATGCGCAAATGGGCGGGCGATAAAGTGTACAACGAAATGTGGCAGCCTATGCTTGTAGGCAAGTTTGGCGAGCGTTTTGCCCCGCAGGTGAACATGGCCTGGATGTGGGCGCGTATGCACGCCCGTACCACCAGCCTGGCCACCTATGAAGGCGGTTTTCAGCAATTCGCGCTCGATTTTGCCAATGCGTTGGTGAAGAAGGGTGTCGAGATCCGCTATAACGCGCGCATTGATACCATTGAGCGGGTGGACGAATCCGTAGAGTTGACCCTGGCGGAAGGCAAAGAGAAATTTGACCAGGTACTGGTCACCATATCGCCTGCCGCGCTGGCAAAAATGGCTCCTGCATTGGGGGAGACGTATCTCAAGGGGTTGTTGGAACTCAAGCATCTGGGCGCAGTGGTGATGGTGGTCTCACTTAAACACCAGCTCTCCCGAGAGGGCTACTACTGGTACAACTTGCCCAAAAAAGAAGGCTATCCTTTCCTGGCCTTGGTGGAACACACCAACTTTATGGACAAAGAGCAGTACAACAGTGAGCATCTGGTCTATTGCGGTGATTACCTTGAAAA
>CAZWKK010000010.1:6625-19390 GCA_964634855.1 uncultured Anaerolinea sp. | reverse complement strand
AATGCGATCTGATCATTCCGGTTGCTTTGGAGCAGGGCTCTAAGTTCGCTATTCGTGAAGGTGGTCTGACGGTTGGCGCCGGCGTGATCACAAAAATCTTGGCATAGGTAGAGTTATGATGGCAAAACAAAAAATCCGAATTCGTCTGAAGGCTTACGATCACCGCGTACTCGATCAATCTGCTAAGCGTATTGTCGAGACTGCGGAACGCAGCGGGGCACATGTTGTTGGTCCAGTCCCCCTTCCCACCCGTGTAGAACGCTTTACGGTTCGCCGCTCATCGTTCATCGATAAAGATTCACACGAGCACTTTGAGATCCGCACCCACAATCGTCTGATCGACGTGTTGGATCCCGATGCTAAAACCATCGATATGCTCATGCGCTTGAACCTGCCTGCTGGCGTGGATATTGAGATCAAGATCTAAGTGACAGCTTACCGACGAATTCGAATTCGACTATCGGTAGATCACCTTACAACCTGGTTATTCCCTAGCTATTTACCGCTTTATGCGGTAAAATAGTTAGGTTTTGGGTCCCTCAAGACCCAGAAAGGCAACTCAAGAGCGATTTTGTGGGCGCATCCATAAAATCACTTGTGACGCAGCAAGTCGCTGACTGAGTTGTGCAGGGATGATGCAGCCTAGCCCAGGCTGACAGTCTCTTAATAAATTCTTGAAGGAGAACAACTGAAATGTTAAAAGGGCTGATCGGGAAGAAAATCGGCATGACTCAGATTTTCGATGATAACGGCGCGGCAGTACCTGTCACGCTGATCGAAGCTGGGCCATGCTTCGTTACCCTGGTCCGATCGGTTGAGAAAGATGGTTACTCAGCCGTTCAATTGGGTTTCGAAGAAGTAAAGCCGAAGCGTTTAACTGGTGGCGAAATTGGTCACCTAAAACGTGTTAACCTCCCCCCACTGAAATTCTTACGAGAATTTAAAGCAAAAGATGTTGAGCTCAAGGAAGGCGATAAGCTGGACGTGAGCGTTTTTGCTTTGGGAGAGAAGGTTGATGTCTCAGGTACAAGCAAAGGCAAAGGTTTTGCAGGCGCTGTGAAACGCTATCATTTCCGTGGCGGACCGAAAACACACGGTGCGTCCGATCGATTGCGTGCTCCTGGATCTAATGGCGCCACGACCACACCAGGTCGTGTCTATAAAGGTCACCGCGGACCGGGTCATATGGGCAATGACGCCGTTACTGCGCAAAATCTCAAAGTTGTCCTGGTCGATGCCGAGCGTAACGTGATCGGCGTAAATGGTTCCGTCCCCGGTGCTCGTGGGGGACTGGTCGTGATCAAAGAATCACGCAAACAGTAGCGGACCATTAACCTGGACTAAGGGAGCATATGACTATGAAAGTAGATGTAGTAAACATGGAAGGCAAGAAGGTCAGCACGGTTGAATTACCGGCTGGTATCTTCGAAGCCCCTATCAGTGTCGATTTGATGCACCAGGCTTTTGTGCGCCAGATGGCAAATGCCCATTTAGGTACTCACGAGACCCAAACCAAGAGTGAAACTTCTGGTGGTGGTCACAAACCCTGGAATCAAAAAGGAACCGGTCGTGCCCGACAGGGTTCTACTCGTTCAGCGCAATGGAAGGGCGGCGGTAAGATCCACACCCCGCACATGCATTCTTATGCACTTTCCATGCCCCGCAAAATGCGTCAGGCTGCGTTGCGTTCCGCTTTATCCAGCAAAGCTGCTGAAAACCAGATCATTGTGGTGGATGTGCTCAAATTGGCCGAGCCCAAAACTCGTCTGATGGCCGGTGCATTAAACACTCTGGTCGGTGATGCCAGCGCTCTTGTTCTGGTTCCCACCGTGGATGAAGCTTACGAAGGTGTTGTTCGCTCCACCCGCAACATTCCGGACGCAAAGATCCTACACGCGAATTATTTGAATGTTCGTGACCTTTTGGTCTACAACAAACTGCTGATTCCGGTAGATGCGCTTGATCTCATCAAGGCCAATCTGGGATAGGTAGGAGGATAATATGAGCTCTATTTATGAAGTACTCCGCCGCCCTATTGTGACTGAAAAGTCCAATTATCTGGTTAACCGTATGCATCAGTACGTGTTCGAAGTCACCGTAGATGCCAACCGCACTCTGGTGAAAGATGCAGTGGAAACCCTCTTTAATGTCAAAGTTGTACGGGTGAACATTATCAATGCTCCGGCAAAACGCTCTCGCAGTGCCCGCAGCCGCCGTCTGGCTATCCACAACTCCGGGTACAAGAAAGCGATCGTCACCCTGATTCCGGAAGATCGTATTCCGATTTTTGAAGGGGTTGAATAATGGCGATTAAGATCTATAAACCTACGACTCCCAGCCGCCGTGGCATGACCGGGTACTCTTTTGATGAAATTACAAAAGACACTCCCGAACGGTCGCTGATTGTCTTGCGAAAGGCTCACGCTGGTCGTAATAACCAGGGTCGAGTTACTGTCCGCCATCAAGGTTCTGGCCGCCGCCAGTACATTCGTATCGTCGATTTCAAACGCGACAAGCTGGGTATCCCCGCTCGTGTGTCTGCCATCGAATACGATCCGAACCGTACTGCCCGTTTGGCCTTGCTCGTCTACGCCGATGGCGAAAAACGTTACATCATCGCTCCCCTTGGCTTGAAGGTGGATGATACCGTGCTCTCCGGCCCCAATGCCGATATCCGCCCCGGTAACAGCCTGCCCATTGCCAGCATTCCTGTAGGAACGATGGTCCATAACATTGAGCTGAAGGAAGGCAAAGGCGGCCAATTGGTTCGCTCAGCCGGTACCTCTGCCCAGTTATTGGGTAAAGAAGGCGATTACGCTCAGGTTCGTATGCCCTCCGGTGAGGTTCGCCTCATCCGCCAGATGTGCTATGCCACAATTGGCCAGGTGGGTAACACCGATCACAGCAATATCAAGTTGGGTAAAGCTGGCCGCAAGCGCCACTTAGGCATCCGCCCGACTGTTCGTGGTACTGCTATGAGCCCCCGCGACCATCCCCATGGTGGTGGTGAAGGCCGTCAGCCTGCTGGTATGCCTGGTCCTAAGAGCCCGTGGGGTAAACCCACCCGTGGTTATAAGACCCGCCGCAATAAGAAGTCCGACCAGTTCATTGTTCGCCGTCGTAACGCCGGCAATCGGTAAGATTGATTAGAGATCTAGCCGAGAGAGAGGAACGATATTATGTCAAGATCGCTTAAAAAAGGGCCGTTTGTAGCCCCTAAGCTTTTGAAAAGAATCGAAGCGATGAATGCCGCCGGAGAAAAGAAAGTGCTCCGAACCTGGAGCCGGGCTAGCACCATCTTCCCGCAAATGGTTGGTCATACCATCGCCGTACATGATGGCCGACGTCATGTGCCCATTTACATCACCGAAAACATGGTTGGGCATCGCCTGGGTGAATTTGCACCCACTCGTCACTTCCGCGGTCATGTTTCATCTTCCGATAAGGGAGGTAAATAATCATGGCACACGATATCCGCGCTGAATTGAAGAATTGCGGCGTATCTGCTCAGAAAGCCCGCCTGGTTGTTGATCTTGTTCGTGGCCGCCCTGCTGTAGAAGCATTGACCACCCTCAAGTTCACCAACAAAGTGGCTGCATACCATGTAGGCAAATTGCTGGCCTCAGCAGTTGCCAACGCTGAAGAGAACTTTGGCCTCAGTCGTGATGATCTGTTCGTGTATCAGATCATGGCGGACGAAGCTCCCACCCGCAAATGGCGTCGTTTTGGCGCTCGTGGCCGCTTCAAGCCATTGTTGCGCCGTTCCTCGCACATCACTGTTGTGCTGCGCGAGAAGGAATAAGAAAGGGACACCAGGAGAAATTATGGGTCGAAAAGTTCATCCAATAGGTTTTCGTCTTGGAATTAATCAGCCCTGGGAAGGTCGCTGGTTCGCTGAAGGTAAAGAGTATAGCGACCAACTGCATCAGGACCTGGTCATTCGTAAGATCGTCCGCAAGGAAGGCGATAAAGCTGGTATCTCTCATGTAGAGGTAGAACGCTTCCCTGGTAAAGTGAAGGTGGTGGTCCACACTGCCAAACCCGGTATCTTGATCGGCCGCAAAGGCGACTCTGTCAAGAAGATCCGCACCGAATTGGAAGCCTTGACCGGCAAGAAGATCGATCTGGAGATCAAAGAGATCAAGAACCCAGATTGTGACGCTTTGTTGGTTGCCGAAAATATCGCCGGGCAGATCGAACGCCGTGTCAGCTATCGCCGTGCCATGAAGCGCGCGCTGCAGCAGGCAATGCGCCAGGGTGCCCTGGGTATCAAGGTCTCAGTCTCCGGCCGTTTGAGCGGCGCCGAAATGGCCCGTATCGTCTGGCTGCGTGAAGGCCGAGTTCCTCTGCAAACCCTCCGTGCAGATATTGATTTTGCCCGTTCTGAAGCCCTGACCACTTATGGTCGTATCGGCGTGAAGGTATGGGTTTACAAAGGTGAAGTATTACCGGGTGTGGAAGAGAAAGTTGAATCCACCGAAGGTGTGTACGTAAGCGAATAGACTCCACGCTGGGCTAACGCTCAGGTGAAACGAAAGAGGTAGCTGCTATGTTGATGCCAAAACGTGTAAAGTGGCGTAAAGCTCAACGCGGTCGTATGCGAGGTAAGGCGTTACGCGGCGCAGATATGATCTACGGTGAATATGCCCTCCAGGCATTGGAACCGGGTTGGGTCACTGCCCGCCAGATCGAAGCCGCCCGCCGCACCATCGTCCGCGCGATGAAGCGTCACGGTAAAGTATGGATCCGGATTTTCCCCGACAAACCATATACTCACCGTCCGCCCGAAACCCGTATGGGTAAAGGGAAAGGCGCCGTGGAGTACTATGTTGCAGTGGTGAAGCCGGGAAGGATCGTGTTTGAGATCAGTGGTCTGGATCACGATGAAGCGCTCGAAGCTTTGAACCAAGCTTCCTACAAATTCTCGATCAAGACCAAGATCCTCAGCCGTCATGAGGGAGCAGGAGAAGCCGCATGAAAACTTCTGAAATTCGGCTTTTAGCCACCGAAGAAGTAAAGACAAAGCTGGGCGATGCCCGAAACGAATTGATGAACCTTCGTTTCCAGATCGTCACCGGGCAATTGACCGATACCAGCCGTCTGAAATTTGTCCGCCGTGAGATCGCCGTTTACGAAACAATCCTTCGTGAACGCGAGCTCGGTAAAGTATCGGAAGGTGCAAAATGAACGAACGACGTCGCATGACTGGTATCGTCACCAGCAATAAGATGACCAAAACGGTTGTGGTTGAGACCTCCCGTACTTATCGTCATCCGCTCTATCACAAGGTTGTTCATTCAACCCATAGAGTGAAAGCCCATGATGAATTGGATTGCCACATCGGCGATGAAGTTGTCATCGTTGAAAGTGCCCCCATTTCTCGTGAGGTGCGTTGGGTTGTTGAAACCATCGTGAAACGCGAAGGTAAAACCTTGGATATTGCCGAGGAGGCCGTCTAATGATTCAGCATGAGTCTCGACTAAAAGTTGCCGATAATACCGGCGCTCGCGAGTTGCTGGTCTTCCATATTGAAGGTGGTTCCACCCGTAAATATGGTGCAGTGGGCGATATTGTTGTAGCCACCGTCAAATCTGCTGCTCCTCAGGGATCAGTTAAGAAAAGCGAAGTGGTCAAAGCAGTTATTGTTCGTGCTGCAAAAGAATGGCGCCGTGAAGATGGTTCCACCATCCGCTTTGATGACAATGCGGCTGTAATTTTGGATGCTGATGGGCAGAATCCCAAGGGCACCCGTATCTTTGGCCCGGTTGCCCGCGAGTTACGTGAAAAAGGCTTCATGAAGATCGTCAGCCTGGCTCCCGAAGTGATCTAGGCCAGGATGAGGAGCTAATTATGAAAGCAAAAATTCGTAAAGGTGATCAGGTAGAAATCATCACCGGCCGCATTGACGACAAAGGCAAACGCGGCGAAGTGATTAAAGTTATCCTCACTGATGAACGTGTTGTGGTGCAGGGCATTAACATGCGCACAAAACACCAACGACAGGTTCAATCTCAGGGCCGTACAGTCAACCCGGGTAAAGTGCGTTTTGAAGCACCCATCAGCATCTCTAACGTCATGCTGGTCTGTAAGAAATGCAACAAAGCCACCCGTGTTGCTCTCGTCCGTGAAGAAAACAAGACCAAACGCATTTGCAAAAACTGCGAAGCGGATCTTGATCTGTAGGCGGAGTAGACGACTATGAATATTATGCAAGCAAAATATCAGAACGAAGTGGCCCCCGCCTTAAAGAAGGAACTGAATCTCAGCAATGTGATGCAGATCCCTCAGATCAAAAAAGTTGTTATCAACATTGGTCTTGGCGAAGCCATGGACAATCCCAAGGCTTTGGATGCTGCTGTGGCCGATCTGACCGCAATTACCGGCCAGAAACCCGTCATCACCAAAGCTCGAAAAAGCATCGCTAACTTCAAACTTCGTGAAGGTCGCGCCATTGGTACTTCTGTAACCTTGCGCGGCGAAAAAATGTGGGCATTCTTAGACCGCCTCATGAACATCGTGTTGCCGCGCGTGCGCGACTTCCGCGGTGTCTCTGATGAGTCCTTCGATGGACGCGGAAACTATACCCTGGGTCTGCGCGAGCAGATCATCTTCCCGGAGATCGAATATGACAAAGTGGACAAGGTCCGTGGTATGGAAATTACTATCGTGACGACTGCCACTTCTGATGATCAGTCTTTAGCTATGCTAAGACTGCTCGGCATGCCTTTCAGGAAGGACTAGTATGGCAAAGAAATGCATGGAATATCGTGAACAACGGCGCAAGTATGCCGTTCAGGTGCGCAACCGCTGCAATCGCTGTGGGAGACCCCACGGTTATATGCGTCGATTTGGTTTGTGCCGTATCTGCTTCCGTGAGCTCGCTCTCGAAGGCCAAATCCCCGGCGTCACCAAATCATCCTGGTAGCGTCAGTTCGGAGGAAGAAACATGAGTGTTAATGATCCAATTGCAGATATGTTGACCCGTATCCGGAATGGCGCCATGGCTAGCCAATCCGTGGTGGCTATGCCTCATTCAAAAATCAAGGAAGAAATTGCTCGAATTTTGAAAGAGGAAGGTTTTGTTGAAGGATATGAGGTAGTCGAAGGCGAGAAAGCCTATATGAAGGTCTTGAGAATCAAGATCAAGTATGTTGGCGAACGTCGCGAAAAGACTCCTGTCATCACTGGCCTGGAAAGAATCAGTCGGCCTGGACGCAGAGTTTACACACAAAAATCAGACATTCCCTGGGTATTGGCAGGCATGGGTGTTTCCATCCTGTCCACCTCTAAGGGTGTCATGACCGGACAGAGAGCCCGCCAGCTCAACGTGGGTGGCGAACTCCTCTGCAAGGTCTGGTAGCCCGGTGGAATGAAGGAGGATTGAACAGTGTCTCGTATAGGCAGATTACCAGTGACAGTTCCAGGGTCCGTTCAGGTTACCATCAACGGCTCTGAATTCCATGTCAAAGGTCCCAACGGCGAAATGAAGCGAGAGTTCTCTCCGGCAATCGGTATCGCTCTGGAAAACGGAGTGATCAACGTGACCCGCAGCTCTGAAGAACCCACCGTTCGCGCCCTGCATGGGACAACCCGTGCCTTGATCTACAACATGGTTACCGGTGTTTCCACCGGTTTCGCCAAAGTGTTGGAGGTCGATGGTGTTGGCTACCGCGTAGAAATGGATGGCAAGAAATTGGTCCTCTACGTTGGGTATTCTCACCCGGTCGTAATTGATCCCCCCGCTGGGATCACTTTTGAAGCAGATTCAAAGGCTCGTACCGTTACCATCAAGGGTTATGACCTTGAGGTGATCGGTCAGTTGGCCTCTGATATTCGCAAGATCCGTCCACCAGAACCTTACCTGGGTAAAGGTATCCGCTATCAAGGCGAAAAGATCCGCCGGAAAGCTGGTAAAGCAGGCAAGGGTAAAGGCGCTGGGAAAAAGTAGGTGAATGCATATGGCTAAATATTCTCGAAGTGAATCAAGAATTCGCAGACACCAGCGTGTTCGCAAGAACATTAGCGGTAATGCTTTGCGGCCGCGGTTGGCAGTTTTCCGCAGCCTTGCAGAAATCTACGTCCAGGTGATCGACGATGAGCAGGGCGTGACGCTTGCCTCAGCCAGTACTATCGATCATGAGCTCCGTGAAAAAGTTAAAGGCCTCAAAAAGGTCGAGCAGGCTCGCCTGGTTGGAGAATTGGTTGCCAAGCGTGCCACTGGCAATGGGATCAAACAGGTTGTGTTTGATCGCGGTGGTTTCCGCTTTAGTGGGCGCGTGAAGGCTTTGGCCGATGCTGCCCGCGAGGCTGGCCTGGATTTCTAGGCGATAAGAAAAAGTGAGGGCCTAAAATATGGAGCAAATGGAATACCAACCATTAGATCAACAATATGACGAACGCGTCATCGAGATTGCTCGTGTGGCGAAAGTGGTCAAAGGTGGACGTCGCTTCCAGTTCCGTGTCACCATCGTGACAGGCGACAACCACGGCAAGATCGGCATCGGTATTGGCAAAGCCAATGCCGTGCCCGATGCCATGCGCAAAGCCACTGAACGCGCACACAAGAACATGCACCAGGTTGTCCTGGCCAACACGACCATCCCCCACGAGGTGACCGGTCGTACTGCTGGCGCAGTCATCCTGTTGAAACCTGCCTCCCCTGGTACCGGCGTTATCGCCGCAGGTGGCGTCCGCGCCGTTTTGGAAGCAGCCGGTGTTCGCGACATTTTGACCAAAAGCCTGGGCAGCGCCAATGTTTTGAATGTGGTGAAAGCCACCTTCGAAGCTCTCAGCGCTCTCAAATCTCCCGAAGTAGAAGCAGCTCGCCGCGGTAAGAACGTGAAAGAGCTGATCCCCTACTGGGAACGGAGGAACAATGGCTAAGAAACAGGCAGTAAAAACCCTGCGCATCACTCTGGTGAAAAGTGCCATCGGTTATTCCGAGAAGCACAAAGAAACCCTCAAAGCTTTGGGTTTCCATCGCCTCAACGAGACCGTTGAGCAGGTGGACAGCCCCGCTTTGCAAGGGATGCTCAGAAAAGTTAATCATCTTGTAAAGATAGAAGAGCAGGTAGCGAAATGAAACTACACGACCTCATGCCGAACGAAGGCGCCAAAAAAGTTGGAAAGCGCAAAGGGCATGGCATTTCTGCCGGTCAGGGTAAAACCGCTGGCCGCGGCACCAAAGGTTTAGGTGCACGCGCCGGTTCTGGTGGCGCTCTGTACCGCCAGGGTGGCAACTTGCCTTTCTTCAGACGTTTACCGTTCATCCGCGGTGAAGGGTTCACCCCTCCTGCCCGTGTTGAATTCAACGAAATCAACCTTGACCAGTTGGCCCGTTTCCAGGCGGGCAGCGTCATCACCCCTGCCATTTTGGCAGAGGCCAAGATGCTGCACAAACCTGGCAACCCGGTCGTTATCCTCGGACGTGGCGAGATCACTGCTGCGTTGACGCTTCAGGTTCAGCGCGTAACTGATTCAGCCCGCGCCAAGATCGAAGCCGCCGGGGGTAAGGTCGAGTTGATCGCCTAAGCAGGATAGACCAAGGAGTTAGTTCTAATGAAGCGATCAGCCTGGCGCTACCTATGGAAATCTGAAGATATTCGCAAGAAGCTCATCATCACCGTGCTTCTGTTAGTACTCTATCGACTCGCAGCCAACATTCCGGTGCCTGGGATTGATCGTAACGTTATTCAATCCATTGCCTCATCTACAGGTGCTGGAGCCTCTTTGTTCAATTTGCTGGATCTGCTTTCTGGTGGAACGATCTCTAACTTTTCGATCCTGGCAATGGGGGTTTATCCCTACATTACCGCCCAGATCATCATCCAGCTCCTGATCCCCATCATTCCGGCTTTGGAACGCCGCATGAAGGATGATCCCAGACAAGGCCGTGTTCTAATGGAACGCTGGACCATGTACTTGACCATCCCCATGGCTTTCCTCTCTGCTATCGGTCAGGTGAACATCTTCAATTCAATGGTCTCTACCGGTTCAAGTATCCTCACCACCCCCTTCGGTTTTACCGGAGCCAGCCTGGTGCCTACTTTGACCCTGTTGACCGCAATGGTTGCCGGTACCATGTTTGGTATCTGGCTCGGCCAGTTGATCTCAGAGTTCGGTATCCCTAATCAGGGCCTTTCTTTGATCATCTTCGCGGGCATCGTTGCCAAGATCCCTGCTCACCTGGGCAGTATTTTGGCCGATAAGACCAATGGTTGGTGGATGTTCCTGCTGATGATCTTGATCCTCGTCCTGACCATCTTTGCCATCGTCTTTGTTCAGCAAGGACGCCGCAATGTGCCGGTGCTCTTCCCTGGCCGCCGTGTGGGCAACCGCATGTCTATGCCAGTGCGCAGCAACCTGCCTTTGATGGTGAACATGGCCGGTATGATCCCGTTGATCTTTGCTCAGACCATCCTCTCCTTCCCGGCGTTGGTGGCCAGCTACTTCCTTAACTCTAAGGCTGAGTGGTGGGCGAACTTCAACCACGGTGTTTACAATTTCTTCAGCGGTACTAACGCTTACTATCCCATTCTGTACTTCCTGATGGTGGTTGGTTTCACCTTCTTCTACACGGATGTTCTGTTCACACAACAGAACTACGGTGACAATCTGAAGAAACAGGGTGCACAGATCCCGGGTGTCGTTCGCGGTGGACCCACACAGAAATACCTCACCAAAGTTCAGCGCCGCATCACCTTCCCGGGTGCGTTCTTCCTTGGGTTCGTGGCTGTGCTGCCCTACATTCTCAAGTTGTTCCTGCCTCTTTCGCAGTCAACCCTGTTCGTGATCTCTGCTGCTGGTTTGCTGATCGTTGTTGGTGTCGTTCGTGATACCTTCACCATCATCGAGACCGAGCTCAAAGTTCACGGCTATGATGAAAGCATCATCAAAGGCTAATTAAGAGATGGCTAAATTCTATGTCTTGATTGGCCCTCCGGGTGCCGGCAAAGGAACGCAGGCAAAGATCATTGCTGAAAAGTATGGTCTGGTACATATCTCTTCTGGAGATCTGTTCCGCGAGAATTTGAAAAACGAGACTGAATTAGGCAAGCTTGCCCAGGGCTTTATGGCCCGGGGCGAGCTTGTGCCCGATGACGTGACCATTGGCATGGTGCGAGATCGCATCAGCCGACCCGATTGCAAGAATGGCGCTTTGTTGGATGGTTTCCCCCGCACGCCTGCCCAGGCAGATGCTCTGGCTGTGATGCTGAAGGAATTTGATAGCAAAGTTGAGTTGGTTCCGTTGATCGATGTTCCTGCCCAGGTCTTGATCGACCGCTTGAGCGGTCGCTGGTCTTGCCGGGCGCAAGGGCATGTGTTCCATGAAAAGTTCAATCCGCCTCTGGTTGCAGGCATCTGCGATATTGATGGCTCTGAACTTTATCAACGGGAAGACGATCAGAGAAGTACGGTAGAAAACCGCATCAAGGTCTATACCCAGCAAACTGCTCCACTGATCGAATATTATCAAAGCCGCAATCTGTTGGTGACCGTAGATGGGACCAAACCCATCGATGAGGTCTCTGCGGATCTGCAGGCTGCGATAGAGAAAGCGTGATTTTATGTCTTGGGATAGACAGATCACCATTAAGTCGGCGCACGAGATCGAAATAATGCGCGAAGCAGGCCGTATCAATGCAGAAGCATTGGCGGCCGCCCGTTCCATTATTCGACCTGGTATAACGACTGGTGATTTGAACGCAGCCGCCGAAGAGGTACTGCGAAAGCATGGTTGTTACAGCCCCTTTAAAGGGTACCCCGGTCCCTATCCTTACCCGGCCAGCACCAACGTGAGTGTGAACTACGAACTGGTGCACGGCATTCCGGGAAAGCGCAAGCTAAAGGAAGGCGACATCGTTTCAGTGGATTGTGGTTGCGTTTACGAAGGTTTCGTGGGCGATGCTGCTTTCACTGCCGGAGTGGGCGAGATCTCGAAAGAGGCTCAGAAACTCATCGATGCGACCGAAGGGGCTCTTTACGCCGGGATCGAAAAAATGGTTGCCGGGAATCACCTGGGTGATGTATCTCACGCCATTCAGGAATATTCGGAAAGCCGCGGATTCTACGTCACCCGCGAATACACCGGTCACGGTGTAGGCCGCGCGATGCACGAAGGACCGCAAGCCCCGAACTACGGCACCCCCGGAAAGGGATTGCTGCTTAAGGTAGGTATGACCATCGCTCTTGAGCCGATGCTGTTGGTTGGAACAGAAACCACTTATGTTCTGCCTGATCAGTGGACGGTTTCATCAGATGATGGTTCTTTGACGGCACACTTTGAACATACCGTCGCCGTTACGGAAAATGGACCCCTGATCCTTACTACGCTGGGTGATGGTTCCATTCCTAGACGGAATCAATAACACAAGGTATAATCCTAACTTCGGATTAACCGCAGTTCTTCTAAGGAGTTGTACCATGAAAGTATCACCATCGATACGTAAGAGATGCGCCAAATGCAAGATCGTAAAGCGCAGTGGCAGATTATTTGTGATCTGCGAAAACCCAAAGCACAAACAGCGACAGGGATAAGGACATATGGCGAGAATTGAAGGTGTTGATCTTCCGCGTAATAAGCGGATCGAAGTGGCTCTCACTTACATTTTTGGGATCGGTCCCACCCGTGCCAGTGAGATCATTAGTGAAACGCGTGTTAATCCGGACATTCGCGTCAAAGATTTGACCGAAACCGAAGTTGGCGCGTTGCGTGAATATATCGGCAAAAATTTCAAGGTGGAAGGTGATCTGCGCCGCGAAGTA
>CAZWKK010000010.1:0-6615 GCA_964634855.1 uncultured Anaerolinea sp. | reverse complement strand
TGCAGATGAACATCAAACGCCTGGTTGAAATTGGTTGCTACCGTGGCATGCGCCATCGTCGCAACTTGCCGGCTCACGGACAGCGCACACGCACGAACGCCCGTACTGCTAAAGGCCCCAAGAAGACTGTGGCCGGTCGCGGTCGCCGTCGTGGAGCAGCGAAGAAGTAATCCTGATAGGATAATTTGTGTGGTCGGGTGGGGTGCCCTTCTCCCCCGCGGCGACCTGGCCACCATGTACCTTCCAGGTGAACGATTGGAATTTAGTTTAAGAGGTTAACGAGGAATTATGGCTCAAAACGTACGTTCAACGCGTCGCGCAGGCGCTACTCGTAAGACAAAGCGAACCCTCTCCTCGGCTCAGGTGCACGTATTTGCTTCATTCAATAATACGATTGTCACCGTCACCGATCAGCAGGGTAACGCACTTTGCTGGGGCAGCGCTGGTTCGGCGGGCTTTAAAGGCTCTCGAAAGAGCACGCCCTTCGCGGCTCGCCTTGCGGCTGAACAGGCCATTAAGGCAGCCCAGAACATGGGTGTTCAGGAAGTTGACATTGTTGTCAAAGGTCCTGGCCCTGGTCGTGAATCTGCCATCCGTGCAGTGCAGTCAACTGGATTGAAAGTTCATTCAATCTCAGATATCACCCCGGTTCCGCATAATGGCTGCCGGCCTCCTAAAAAACGCCGCGTGTAATACAGGAGAAGGATTAATATGGCTAAGTATACTGGTCCGGCATGCAAACTTTGCCGGCGTGAAGGTGAAAAATTGTTTTTGAAAGGCGCACGCTGCTTTTCTCCAAAATGTGCATTCGAGAAACGTGGCTTTGCTCCTGGTCAGCATGGTCGTACCAAACAGGGTCGATCTGATCGCGAATCCGTATACGCTCGTCAATTGCGTGCCAAACAGCGCGCTCGTCGCGTTTACGGTGTGCTCGAACGTCAATTCGTTCGCTATTATGAGATCGCCCAGCATACCCGCGGTTTGACCGGTTTTGTGCTGCTTCAGACCCTCGAAACCCGCCTGGACAATGCTGTGTTCCGTCTGGGTTGGGCTGAGAGCCGCAGCCAGGCTCGCCAATTGGTGAACCATGGTCATTTCCGTTTGAATGGCCGCCGTGCTGACATCCCATCTATGCTGGTGAAAGCCGGCGATGTCATTACCCTGAGCGAAACCTCAAAGGGTGATACCTATTTCAAAGAGCTTCCGGATATTGCAGAAAAACGACCGTGCGCTGTATGGATGGATCGTGATCTCAAGAATCTGAGTGGACGTATCCTGAGATTGCCAGAACGCGCTGAGATCGACGGTAACATTGACGAACAGTTGATCGTTGAGTACTACTCACGCTAATGTCCAGCATCCCGAAACTAGATACGAGTGTATCGGAAAGGGGCAAATTGTGTGTGCATTAACTAACATGGTAACACCCAAGGTTGAGCGAGAAGCAGAAGCGCGAAACTACGGTAAATTTGTAATCAGCCCCCTCGAGAGAGGGTTTGGCGTGACGTTGGGAAATGCTCTTCGCCGAGTGTTGCTCTCGTCTCTGGATGGTGCTGCGATTTCGTCAATGCGTATTTCGGAAGTTACCCATGAATTCATGGATATTCCGGGTGTGCGTGAAGACGTCATTCAGGTCATGCTTCAGGTGAAGCAGATCCGTCTGATCCTTCACGAAGGCGATACGGCTCATCTGCACCTCGATGTTCGGGGTGAAGGTGTGGTTACCGCTGCAGATATCCAGGTCCCGGCTGAAGTTGAGATCGTGAATCCTGACCTCTACCTCTTTACAGTGGATGATCCCAAGACTCGTCTTGACATCGACTTCACTGTGGAGCGTGGCCGTGGGTATTCACCCTCTTCAGACCGAAGCGGTAAGTTGCCTATTGGCGATTTACCTGTAGACGCCATTTATGGGCCAGTCAAACGGGTGAACTTCTCCGTTGGTAATGCCCGTGTTGTTCAGAGCACCAACTATGACCGCCTGATCCTTGAGATCTGGACGGATGGTACGATCAGCCCGGAAAAAGCGCTTGGAGGCAGCTCCAAGATCATTATTGATCACTTGCGCTACATTTCTGGCATCAGCGAGGAAACTTTGTTGGTCGCCCCAGAGAAAATTGTCTCTGGCAGCCACCTCACCAGTGAAGCCGCTGAAACCCCGATCGAAAACCTGGATCTCTCTGTGCGTGTGTACAACTCGCTCAAGAGAACCGGCATCCAGACCGTTGGTCATGTGCTTGAACTGCTCGATAAAGGTGACGAAGCCGTTATGTCCATCCGCAACTTCGGCGAGAAAAGCTTAGATGAGCTGCGCGAGAAGATGCAGGAAAAAGGCTTCATGCAAGACGATAAAGATGGGAGTGAGTAAACATGCGCCATCAGGTAGCAGGATTTAAACTTGGTCGTACAAAAGATCAGCGAATCGGTTTGCGCCGCACGATGGTGAACCAGCTTTTCGAGCATGAGCGTATTCAAACCACTCATGCCAAGGCTCTGTTCATCCGTGGCGAAGCTGAAAAATTGATCACTCTGGCACGCCGCAGCAGTAAAGCTACGGAAGCCGAAAAAGTACATGCTCGCCGTTTGGCAGCTGCCCACCTGGGCAATGCCGATATGGTTAAAAAATTGTTCGATGAGATCGCCCCGCGGTTTGAAACCCGTAACGGTGGCTACACCCGCATTTCAAAGCTTGGACCCCGCCAGGGTGACAGCGCTGAAATGGTCGTGATCGAGCTGGTAGAAGAGTAAACCCACCGACCTGTTGAAGGACGGTAAAGGGATGGCACGTTACCAATTGAGACTTGCTTACGATGGGACCGATTATTTCGGTTTCCAGCGGCAGGGAAACACTCGCACTGTTCAAAGTGTCTTTGAGTCGGTTTTGAGGGATCTGGGCTGGGAAGAGGAGAGCATCCTCTTTGCAGGCAGAACCGATACCGGCGTACATGCACTGGGGCAGGTAGTGGTCTTCTCGCTGGATTGGCGGCATGCAGAAGAATCGCTCGTGAGGGCGATCAATGCAAAATTGCCACCGGATGCAGCGGTAAGGAACCTGACCCGGATTGAAGCGGACTTCCACCCCCGTTACGATGCTTCAAGCCGACGTTATGTGTACCATATCTACCAAACCCCGGAGCGCGATCCGATGCAGGATCGATACGCCTGGCACGTCTGGCCAAAACTGGACGTGGATCAACTCAACGAAGCTGCTAAAGAAATGCTCGGAAAGCACGATTTCTCTGCTTTCGGCCGCCCAATGAAACCCGGCGCTTCTACTGTCCGTGAAGTGTATCACAGCCAGTGGCAGCAAAAAGGTGAGCGGTTGGAGTATGAGATCGAAGGAAACGCTTTTCTTTACCATATGGTGAGAAGAACAGTTTACCTTTTGGTCAGTTGTGCTAAAGGGAAGATCACTTTAGAAGCTTTGCATGGCAGCGTGAACGAGAGCATTGAACTGGCCTCGGGGTTGGCCCCCGCCAAAGGTCTGGTGTTGACCGAAGTAACATATCCGCTCAGTAAGCAAGAGCAAATTGACAACAGTGAAATCTTAGATGACATAGCCTAAAATTTTAGGTTGATGGAGAAAAATATGTTGGAAAAGACTTATGTCCTCAAAGGGACTCAAGAACCAGAATGGCTTTTGGTTGACGCCAAAGGTCAGGGGATAGGCCGCCTGGCGACTCAAATCGTCAAGTATTTGCTTGGTAAACACAAGCCTACTTACACTCCCGGTGTTGAAATGGGAGATGTTGTAGTGGTCATCAATGCCGCTGACATTGTCGCTTCAACTGCCCGTCTGGATGAGAAAGTTTATTACAAACATTCAGGTTATCCCGGTGGTTTGAAAGGTGTTGGGATCAAACAGCAGTTGCGTGTTCATCCCGAACGCGTGATCTTTGCCGCAGTCTGGGGCATGATCCCTCATACCCGCATGGGCCATTCAATCATCAAACGATTGAAAGTCTACGCTGGCAGCGAACATCCGCATGCTGCCCAAAACCCGAAACCGGTTGCCTAAGGAGCAAGTGAACTATGGTTCAATATTACGAAGGTATTGGTCGCCGCAAAGAGAGTTCTGCTCGTGTTCGTTTGATGAGCGGTTCCGGTGTATTCACTGTCAATGAACGCCCCCTCGAAGATTACTTCCCTCGCACTGGCGATATGGAAGCTATCCTCGGCCCCCTGGGCGCCACTGGCATGGATCTGAAGACCTTTGACATTACTGCCACTGTTCATGGTGGAGGTGTCACCGGCCAGACTGATTCAGTTCAGCTTGGTCTCGCTCGCGCCCTTGTCAAGCTCAATGCTGACAACACTGCGCTTCTGCGTAAAGGTGGTTTCCTTACTCGTGACCCACGGGTGAAGGAACGCAAGAAACCAGGTCTCAAACGCGCCCGCAAGGCTCCGACCTACACCAAACGTTAGACCTTTTCAGGAGTTATTCCTGATTCCGACGAGATACAATCTCATGCGGCTGACCAGGAAAATGTGTGGCATTCTAATGCCTTGCATTTTCCTGAGCCAGCCAGGCAGCAGGTTGTGTCTTGTTGTTTAAATTAAGCACAGAGAGAAGAGCAAATGAACAATCAAGCCGTATGGATCATTGGATATCGGGCAACCTCTCCTGAGGCAATTGCCAGTATTCTAAATGCAGATCTGGTATTGGTGCGCGGTAACCTTGCCGCCCGCTGGCTGGAAAAGTTGGGAAGAAGGAAATTCCAGTTACTTTCCGCTATCGAAGATGAAAGCACCACTGAAGCCCTTTCTCAGATTGGAACGGCAATCCAAGAAGATCAGTTCGTGGTCTACATCACTATGTCTGATCCGTTGGCTTCCGACTATTTTGTTCAATTGCTGAGCCAAAAGTACCCGGATCAGATCTTGCATTGGATCGCTGGCGATGATCTGGGCGTAAACTCCATTCTCGCCAAGTTTGCAACGGTCAGCAGAGGTACGGCAGTTGTGGACGGTCGTGAGTTGGAAGGTCGTTATCATTTGCCATTTTCTCCGGCGCAGACAGCCATCATTTATTACCCGGGTGAGGGGACTGGTCTGGCAGCGTTGACCGCGCTGATCAAAGCAGTTTACCCCTTGAACCATAAATTGAACATCTTGTTTGAGAGAGCCAATGGCCGTATTGAATGGAATGAGACGGATCTGGAAAAAGCCTGCCAGGTAACCACCCCCGTGGCAGCTATTGTGCTGCCGCCCCGTTCCAATGACTCTTCTCTGGAGGAATTCCAGGAGCTGATCGCACATCTGCGGGCGCCTAATGGCTGCCCCTGGGACAAAAAACAAACACACGACTCTCTGCGTACTTATCTATTGGAAGAAACCTATGAGGCTTTATCAGCCTTGGACGCAAAGGACATGGCAGGTCTGAGCGAAGAGCTGGGAGACTTGGTTCTGCAGATCGCGCTACATGCGCAAATAGGCGTGGAAGCCGGTGAGTTCAATTTTGCTGATGTGTTGGAAGGCATAAACCGCAAGATCGTCTACAGACACCCGCACGTGTTTGGCGATGTCAGCGTGGAAGGTGAGAAGGGCGTTCTGCAAAATTGGGAGAAGCTCAAACAAAAAGAGCGGACCGAGAATGGCAATGACAAGCCAAAAGGACTACTCGATGGAATTCCTGTCACTTACCCGGCCCTCTCCCAGGCACAGTCCATTCAAGACCGCGCTGCCCGCGTTGGATTCGATTGGAAAGAGATCGGCCCGGTGATGGATAAGGTGAAGGAAGAATACGAAGAGGTAATGTCCGCGCCCACTGCTGAGGAACGCGCTAAGGAATTGGGTGATCTGCTCTTTGCCGTGGTCAACCTGGTGCGCTGGTATAAAGTGGACGCCGAATCTGCATTGCGTGAGACCAACCTCAAATTTCGCCGCCGCTTTGCCTACATTGAAAAGCGCTCTGCTAAACTGGGCAAGCCCATGCAAGAGATGACCCTGGATGAGATGGACGGCTATTGGAATGAGGCCAAGGGATTGGAAAAGCAGTAAACAGTTAGTGATCAGAACCGAGTGAACAGTGATCAGGAGTACCTAATTTGCGTACTCCTTTTTATTTCCAATTCTTCACAAACTCCACCTGAGCGTCTGATTCTGGCGAGGATTTCCACCAGTTGGCGGTGTCTTTGCGCAGATTCTCGATCATTGCCAGGGTTTGTTCGCCGCTGGCGCCATGGCGTACCAGGTAGCAGCCCACCACCGTACCGGTTCTCCCACGACCTCCGATGCAGTGCACGTAAACACGCTCTCCGGCAGCCAGTTTTTCATCGATCACGTCCAGAATATCCTTCATTTGTTCTGGTGTGGGCACGTCATAATCCAGGATCGGAAAGTTGAGCCTTTCAATCTGAGTCTCATAATCAGCGGCTTCTTCGGCCAGGGCTTTGGCATAAGTAAAGATGGCATCACCCGGCATGGTCAGATCAATGATCGTGCCAATGCCAGCCTTTATGAGCGATTGCACACGGCGGTGAGTGGTGGCATCATCTTGTCCGCCGGGATATTGGCCGGCAAGCAGTTTTTCTGGGACGACCCAGTAGGAATCAATATAAGGGATGGCAGTCACGATGGTTCTCCTGTGATTGGATTAATGCCTGTGCTTCGCGG
>CAZWKK010000009.1:15018-19611 GCA_964634855.1 uncultured Anaerolinea sp. | reverse complement strand
CAGGCGGATCAACAGCGTCTGTGGGAAGGCCTCAGCGAAGGCATTATCCAAACCATTGCCACTGACCACTGTCCATTCTTCTTCAATGGAAAAGAACCCATCGAATATGAAGGGATCAAAGTTGCCATCCCTGGCAAAGAATTAGGCGCTCAAGACTTTACCAAAATTCCCAATGGTTTGCCCGGAGTGGGCGACCGCATGCCTGTGATGTGGACGAACATGGTGAGCAGTGGAAAATTTACCATGAACCAGTTCGTTGAGCTGACCAGTACCAACCCGGCCAGGATCTTTGGTATGTACCCACGCAAGGGTACCCTATTGCCGGGCTCAGACGCCGATATTGTGTTGTGGGATGCCAACAAAAAGGTGACTTATGGGAAGGCGTTTGCTCAGCATCGTACCGACTATAACCTGTATGAAGGGTTGAACCTGACGGGTTACCCGGTTCAGGTGTTCTTGCGCGGTGAATTGATCGTTGATCACGGCCAATGGTTTGGAAGAGCTGGAATGGGACAATTCATCTCTTGCCAACCCATCGACTCTGTCATATAAAAGGAAGTCATGCTTTTATTTTTACCCGTCTTCCTAACGCTTCTTTTTACCATTGTCATCCAGTTTTTGGGTCGAAGCCGCATTCCATTGGGTACCCGATGGTTGATGTTAACCGCCATGGCTGTTTTGCTGTGGGGAGCGACCATGGCCATGCACATCAAGCTGCCTCTAACGCAGACCGTAGCCCACTGGCTGCCAAGTATTGATGCACTTGAACCGATTTCCTTTACATTGGATCGTACTTCTTGGACGCTTTCTATGGCGTTGGTCTCAATGCTGGTGGGGATCATCTTCACTGACACCGGCAGGTTGGGTGCTAAAGAGAGCCTCTTTGAATCGACTCAACTGTTACTTCTTACAGTTTTGGGATTGCTCGCTGTACTGGCCAATAGCTCACTCACATTTATCCTTGCCTGGACCTTGATCGACCTTGTGGAGATCATTGTGCTGGTACGGATTCATCCAAATGATGAACTTCCAGTGCAAACCATAGCGGTGTTTGGCAGTCGGTTTGCGGGGACAGTGTTGGTTCTTTTAGCCATGGTGCTTGGCTACCAAAATGGTTCTGCAATGATCCTATCTCAAGCCAGTGGTACTTCGCTTACTCTGCTGGTGTTCGGCGCTGCGTTGCGGCTTGGGATCGTTCCGCTTCACTTGCCCTACACAATGGATGTTAACCTTCGGCGCAGTCTTGGTTCTGCTTTACGCCTGGTTCCCCCGTTGGCAGCTTTTGTATTTATTGCCAGACTGCCGATCATCTCTGCTGTGGGCGGGTGGTTGGCGGTGGTTTTGGTATTTGCTGTATTGGGTACCCTTTTTGGCTCCATCCGGTGGTTTTTCTCCAAAAACGAGCTGTCTGGCAGACCCTATTGGCTAATGGCATTTTCCTCATTGGCGCTGATCGGTCTGCTGAACGGAAAGCCCGAAGTGGCAGGGTATCTTGGTCTGATCATGACTGTATTGGGTTGCTGGAACTTCCTGCAATCCATCGAATTTCACTGGCTCAAGTTTCTAACCCCCGTTGCAGTTTTAGCGATCATTGGTTTACCGTTTACTCCAGGTGCGACACTTTTGATCGCATTGACTCAGGGAGCGGCGAATACTGTCTTTTTCTTTGTTTGGATCGGATTGGCGTTTCTAAGCGCAGGCTTGGTCAAATTCTCTGTTCTGCAGGCGCAAGAACACCAAACTGTGGAGAGCTGGCAAAGACTGTTTTACATTATTGGCATGGTGTTTTTCTTGCTGGTACCCTGGATGATTGAAGCCTGGTACATAAGTGAATGGGTCACCTTTGCCGGGCTTTTTTCAGGTCTGGCAACAGCCATATTGCTCGGAATTGTCCTCGTGTTATCCTACAACAAAAAACTTAAAACTCTGATCCTGGATAGAGTTCCACGCCCATATTTTGATCTGACTGAGAAAATTGGATCGATTCTACAAAAATTCTTCCAGTTTGATTGGTTTTATCGTTTCATCGGTTTTTTTGTTACCTTGCTGGAAAGGATGTTGAACAGCATCAATGCCATTTTGGAAGGCGAAGGTGGCATTCTTTGGGCATTGGTTTTCCTTGTCTTATTAGTGTCTTTGATCTCAAGCGTAAAGGGAGGGTAAGATGGAAAGCTATCTGAACCTTCTTCCTTTGGTAGTGATCTTCATAGCCTGCGTGGCTCTGTTTGTTTTTCCAACCTGGCGCAGAGCGCTGATCGGGTTGGGCGTACTATTTTTGATGGCTTTCATTTTCTATTTACAGGTTTGGCCATTCACCATGTCAGCGGTGAAACTCATCACCGGTTGGATGGTGGTGGTCACTCTTTTCTTTTCACCTATTCAAGAAGAGTTTCCAGATCCTGGGATCACAGGACATCAGGTTTTCAAATTCGTGGCCTTGATATTCATCTGGGTGGTGGCATTTTTGATCACCAGTAAGGTAAATCAATACTTCCAGATCAAGCCAGAGATCTTATTTGCAGCTATAGCCATCTTTGGCACAGGATTGCTGCAGTTGGGCATGACTACATCACCGTTTTATATCTTGACCGGCATTCTACTTGTATTTGCAGGTTTTGAGATCTTGTATGCTTCCATCGAAACTTCGATCTTGATCAATGGTTTACTGGCGCTCATGAATTTGTTGATCGCGCTGGTTGGTTCTTACTTGCTTTCATTGAAAAATGAGGAGGAGCAAGTATGAGTGCCCCATTGATCTGGATCGTTTTTCCTGCATTAATTTCCCTTTTGACCCTCTTCCTACAAAAAAGACGCCGCCTTGTTTTGGTGATCGCTGTATTGGTAAGCTTTTTGCTTTCATTATTGGCCGTGGTTCAGCCATTGGGCGCAGTTCTTAAACTTGGCCCGATTTCTTTGGAATTGAAGACGACTTTCTCTGCGTTTGGACGACAGCTGATCCTGGAAAACAATGATCGTTTCTTCCTGGCTTTTATCAACTTTGCCGCCATGTTCTGGTTTATTGGCTCCTATGTGTCTGCGGCTCCGACAAAGTTCATCCCATTGGGGCAGGCTATTCTGGCAACTCTGACGGCTGCACTGGCGGTGGAGCCTTTCCTTTATTCGGCCATTTTCCTGGAACTGACAGCCATCATCAGCATGCCGCTGGTGACGGTTTATGGAAAACCGGTTGGTCGGGGAATGCTGCGCTACCTCATATTTCAAAGTTTGGCTCTGCCTTTTATCCTATTGGCGGGTTGGATGCTTTCGAGTTCGCAGGCGAACCCATCAGATACCACTCAGCTCACGCTGGCAGCATTGCTATTGGGTTTGGGTTTTACCTTTTATTTGGGCGTCTTCCCCTTCCATATCTGGATCCCAGAGTTAGCGGAAGAAACACATCCGTATGTAGCCGGATTCTTGTTATCTGTTTTACCAATCGTTTCGATCTTGATCTTGCTCAACTTTTTGGATGGCATCGTCTGGCTTAAAAATGCCACATTTTTAGCACCTGTATTAAAGATCGTGGGAACGGTCATGGTATTGAGCGGTGGTATCGGTGCCATTAATCAAAAGGATCTCCGGCGATTATTGGGGTTTGCGGTGATCTTTGAGACTGGCTTTGCGTTACTTTCTGTCGGATTGAAATCACCGATAGGGGATCAAACCTTTTATTTGAGCTTCATCCCTCGCATTGTTCATTTGGGGCTTTTTAGCCTGTTGATGGCATTATTTGTAACAGATGGAATTGGCACCCAGTTCTCGCAGGTCAAGGGGCAGTTAAGGGCCAACCCGATCTTTGCGAGCGCCCTGCTGCTGGTTATGTTCTCAATTGCAGGTTTCCCCTTGTTGGCTGGTTTCCCATTCAAGGTTGAATTGCTGGAACAATATGCTGCTCAGCCAGTCATCGCCATTTGGACAGTCATTGGCATTGCAGCCATGTTATTTGCCACGATCAAATTGCTCATTGTTATGATCGCCAAACCTGATTCAAGTGTTCAAATCACGCCTTCTACGCCCAGGTTGATCTTCGTGGTCACAGGGATGTTCATCCTTTTATTAATGGGACTGATGCCGAATCTGTTTATCGGCTCGTTATGGAATATGATCTCTAAATTACTTGGTCTGGCATAACCCTTGGTTAGGATTCTTTTTGCGGTTATGATTAGGCAACTTTAGATAAGGAAATCGATATGGAATTAGACGAACTCGAAAAGCGCCTGGAATGGTTGGATTCTGAACGTCAGAAATCGAATTCGCAGATACTTGAATTCAGGGACAAAATTGCGGGTCTTGAAACCGTTGTTGAAAAACAACGGGATCGTATCACTGTACTTGAAAATGAACTAAAAACCTACGTACCCGTCCCCAACCGGATCACACAACTTGACGAATCCACTGCACAGCAAAGAGCCGATCTACTTAAGCAGATCGCTGATCTAGAGAAGAAACTGACTGCCCAGATGAAGGTCTTTGAGAAACAGCAGAAAGAAGACGTAAATGTTTACAACAAACGCATTGCTGAGTTGCAAACTTTTCCGCCTGCACTCAATGAAGTAAAAAAGGCTGTTCAAGCCAGGGTAGATGATGTGAACC
>CAZWKK010000009.1:0-14918 GCA_964634855.1 uncultured Anaerolinea sp. | reverse complement strand
AATTTACCCAGGCTCAAAAGCGACTCAGCGATGACCTGCAGATCGAAATGAAACGTGTCACCGATCTTCAAATCGAGACCAGTGCCTTGCGTAAACGATTAGAAGAAGAACGGAACCGTGGTGACCTGAATGCAGAATCTTTGCGAAAATTGGAAGTGCGTACAGGAAAACTGGAAGGGTTGGATATCGAGCTGAAACAAGCTCAGACCGCCTTTATTGATAAGATCTCTCTAAGCCACCTGGAACAAGAAAAAACCTGGAAAGCCTGGCAAATCAATATTGATGAAGTCGCTCAGGTGAAGAACAGCATCAATACCAAACTGCTCGAATTGGAAGCCATCCATACCTCGATCGAAAAATCCAAAAACGAATTGGATGACATCAATCTGCGCTTTGACCGCCGAATTAATGAACTGACCGAAATGCACCGATTGACCGAAGAGCGGTTCAGGCAAGAATGGGTTTCTTTCAAGACCGATGACCAAAAACGTTGGACGAACTATTTGCTCACCCAGGAAGAACAACAGCAGGAAAGTGGAAGGCAGCGTGCCACATTACTGGAGCGGGTGACAACTTCTGAAGATAAAATTTTGGAACTGAAAGACTCTATCGATCTGATCACAGAAGAAGTGGAAAAACAGGTTCGTTCTTACCTGTCAGTTCTACATGATGTGGTCGAATCATTTGAACAGACTTTTGCCAAAAAGTAATTTCGAATAATTGGTCATATTGACAGAGTGCGACCCAGCTTGTATAATTGGGTCTGCTTTGCCCCCGGCCTTAGCCTGGGGAGAGTAGTCGTATCCCCAACTTCCCCGTGAACCTGCGTTGATTACGCGGGAAAGCGGTGAAGTGAAGATTGGAGAGGAAAAATATGAAGTATGCGATCGTAGAGAGTGGCGGCAAGCAGTACAAAGCCGTCGAAGGGGCCACCATTGAGGTGGACCTGTTGGATGTCGAGGTTGGCGCTGCAGTAGACCTGGACAAAGTGTTGTTGCTGGTCGAGGATGAGAAGGTTTCTGTTGGGTCTCCTGTGGTCAAAGGTGCAGTTGTGAAGACATCTGTTGTTGACCATGTCAAAGGTCCCAAGGTATTCACCTTCAAATATTCTCCCAAGAAACGTATCCGCACTAAGACTGGGCACCGCCAGCAGTACACCCAGTTAAAAATAGAATCAATTAAAGTGGAGTAGGACGAATGGCACATAAAAAAGGTGGTGGTTCCAGTCGTAACGGCCGTGATAGTAATGCACAGCGGCTGGGTGTCAAAAAATTCGCGGGCGAAGCAGTGCTCTCTGGCAACATTCTTGTTCGCCAGCGTGGCACCAAGATCAAACCCGGTTTGAATGTTAAAGTTGGCACCGATGATACCCTTTTTGCCGTTGCCGAAGGTGTAGTTGAATACGAAACCTTGCCCAATGGTCAAAAACGGGTCCATGTGAAACAGACCGTTTCCAACTAATCAGTTTTTACATATCCGCCAACGGCAATTGTAAAAACACACTATTTCAGGAAGGTCAGTAAGAATGAGAAAAGGTATTCATCCGACTTATTATCCAGATGCCAAGGTGACTTGCTCTTGTGGCAACACCTGGAATACTGGGTCAACTCGCAAAGAAATCCACACTGAGGTTTGCTCCAAGTGCCATCCTTTCTTCACCGGTCAGCAGCAACGCTTGATCGACATCGAAGGACAGGTGGATCGCTTCTACAAGAAGTTGCAGGCGCGCCAGGATTTCGTGGAGCAGAAGAAAGCCCGCGAAACCTCAAAATCTTCCCTGGACAAGGCTGTTCAGGAAATTGGCTTGCCCGCCCGTGCTACCGAAGCATTGGTCAAAGCTGGACTCACCACCGTGGGTCAGGTTATTGCCAAGCTGGGTGCTGGTGAAGCAGCTTTGCTTGAGGTCGATGGTTTCGGCCGCAAATCTTTGATCGATATGAAGAAAATGCTGCGCGCTCAGGGGTATGAACTCCCGGCTGCCGCAGACGATATTGCAGTCTAGTTATTCAAAACAGAATCAACCTCCAGTTAATGGAGGTTGATTTTTTAATTAATATCAAATAGTTTTTGGCAAGTATAATCACATTATCAAATGTTGAATACCTATGATAAAGGCGGAGGCTTTGCATGAATCATCCGGGATCGATCGAAGTGATTTGTGGCTCAATGTTCTGTGGCAAGACTGATGAATTGATCCGCAGATTAAGAAGGGCAACGATCGCAAAACAAAAGGTTCAAGTTTTTAAGCCAGCGATCGATAACCGGTATGAGGAGCAAAAAGTGGCATCGCATGCCGGCTCAACCTTTGAAGCCATTCCTGTATCGAGTTCCGCTCAAATTCTGATCGAATTGGCTGAAGACACCACTGTTGTGGGGGTGGACGAAGCACAGTTCTTTGATGATGGCATCATTTCAGTGATCGAGCAGATGGCCAATAACGGTATTCGAGTGATCGCAGCTGGACTGGACCAAACGTTTAATGGCGAACCTTTCGCCTGCATGCCAGTTCTGATGGCATTGGCTGAACGGGTAGATAAATTGCAGGCCATTTGTATGGTCTGCGGTGAGCCTGCCAGCCGGACGCAGCGTTTGGTAAACGGGAAACCTGCCAAATATAATGATCCTGTCATTATTGTTGGAGCTTCAGAACTATATGAAGCTCGTTGTCGAAAACATCACATTGTGCCCCGCGATTAATGGAGTGAATATGCAAGATTACCGAGAATTTCTAGGGGAAATACTGATTCCTGAAGATCAGCTGCAGGTAAGGATCGCTGAGTTGGGGGCTCAGATCAGCCGGGATTACGCAGGGAGTGATAGCCTGTTACTGATCTGTATTTTGCGTGGCGGAGTATTGTTTCTCACAGACTTAATGAGAAAGATCAGCGTGCCCCACTCGATCGAATTTATGTCCATTACTTCTTACGGCATTGGTGGAAGGGCCAGCAGTGGCCAGGTGCGCATCAATTTGGATTTGGGGGTAGATATCCGCGGCCGGGATGTGATCATTGTGGAAGACATTATTGATAGCGGGCATACTGTCGCTGCAGTATTGGATCTGCTCACCACCCGCAAACCTGCCAGCATCTGCGTGTGCACGCTCTTGGATAAAGCAGACCGGCGTGAAGTGGCTGTCCCGGTTAAATATACCGGCTTCTCAATTCCAAATAAATTTGTGTTTGGCTATGGTCTGGACATTGATGATTATTACCGTAATTTACCCTTTATAGGTGTGGTTGACCTGGATAAATATCAGGCAGAGTGAGTGAACAAGAATTTGATCGCTTTTGCATCCAGATATTCTGATCTGATCGCTTTAAAACCATCAGGTCATAAATTGTATTTTGTGGGTGGTGTGGTGAGGGACATTTTTCTAAACCGAACCCACAACGATATTGATATTTTGGTGCAAGGAGATGCAAAAGAGATCGCCAGAAAGTTCGCCAACCATTTGGGAGGCGCTTTCTTTATGTTGGATGAGAGCAGAAACACGGCCAGGATCGTTGTCAATAATGGGAAAGATCATTTGATCTACGATTTTGCTCAGATGCAAGGGGAGACGATCGAAGAAGATCTGCGACTGCGCGATTTTACCCTCAACGCCATGGCAATTGATTTTGACCAACCGGACCAGGTGATCGACCCATTGGGGGGCCAAAATGACCTGGCGAAAAGCACTTTGCGTATTTGTTCAACCACCAGTTTCTCTCATGACCCGGTGCGTGTTATCCGGGCGATCCGTTACTCGATCTCCTGTAGCGCAAAAATTGAGCCAGAAACCATCCAGGCACTAAAAGCAGCGATTTCTAGCCTGAAAAGTGTATCAATGGAACGAAAACGGGATGAACTGTTCAAAATATTGGATACTTCAAAACCTGCGCTGGGGCTGGAATTGTTGGGCAGGTTAGGGATCCTAAAGGAGATGTTTGGGATAGAAGGTGCCGGAACTCATTGCCGATTTGATCAGGTTGCCGCACTCAATTCTCTTTTTGAAATGGTACAGGGAATGCGAAGCGGAGAGGCAAACAAAGACCTGTTTGAAGCCTCCTGTAACCTTCGATTGGGACGTTTTTACCCTGTTCTTGCCCCACATTTTTTTACAAAAAATCAGTCTGAACGCAGCTTCAAACAATTGTGTTTGTTAAGCAGCTGTCTGACCGAAGTCAATCTACCTGAATGGAGAGGTGTGCTCTCTTTGTTATTCCTATCCCGAGAAGAGAGTGCAAGAGTCACTTCATTATTAAATGAAAAGAATCGATTGGTGAGCATTCTTGCCAAAAAGTCGCTCACAGATCGCGATAAGTACCTCTATTTTGAAGATATTGGAAATGTTGGGATTGATCTCATCTTTTTAGCTCTTGCCAAACGCCTGGCATGTCCTGCCAGTGAGATCTCGCAGGACGGCTGGTTGAACGAATTGCAACAATGTGAGAGCCTTATCAGTGCCTGGTACGACCAACAATCATTGGTTAACCCTGTCCTTTACTTGAACGGCAAAGACTTGATGATGGAATTTGATCTGACGCCAGGTCCGAAGATCGGTTGGTTGTTGGATCGATTGAGGGAAGAACAAGCCGCAGGGGAGATAAAATCACGGCAAGAGGCGCTTATCTGGGTGGAACAACAATTACCCAGTATGGGGTTGGGCGAGCAATAAAAAACCGCCTTGCGGCGATTATTTATTGAAGGTAAGGGCATCGATTTTGAGTGGAGTTGTGTTGGGGTTCAGCTCAGGACTGCGTCGCGTTAGGTTATTGATGTGAGCGATGAGGGTGGCACTCTTGACAGGCTTAACCAAATAATCATCGGCACCCATATCCAGAGCTCGAGCGATCAGACCGGGGTTATCTAGCACGGAGAGGATCATAATAGGAACACGGCTGCTGCGGCGGATCGCCTGGCAGACCTGCCAGCCATCCAGATCGGGCATCATTAGATCGAGTAAAACCATATCTGGGTTCACCTCTTCTAATTTTTGCAGCCCTTGTACACCAGAATTCGCCAAGATGACTCGCGCTTCAGTCGGTTGTAAGATCACTTTGATTAAGTCGGTCAATGCCGAGTCATCATCGATGACGAGAATCTTCATTTTCACTCCAGTAATATTGTTGTAATACAACATAATTATGAAGCATAAATCACCTTTTTTACCTTGCAAATGACTTACAAAAATTCTCAACCTTTCTAATGATTTTTGATCGCTTTCGAAGTTTCGAGACCCCTTTTATGGTAAAATCCTTAACTTAGAACCAAAATTATATAATGCCGGAAAATTGGCTTGATTTGCAATAATAATTCATTTGGAGGCTAGTATGGCAGAAAAAAAATGGGTATACCTTTTTCACGAAATTGAAAAAGCCGAAAAGTACGTAGGCGGCGATTGGGAAAAGGTTCGCGGTCTGCTGGGTGGCAAAGGCGCCAACCTTGCTGAGATGGCTCGAATCAAACTTCCTGTGCCCCCTGGTTTCACTGTGACCACTGAGGCATGCAATTCGTACTCAGCCACGAAAGAATTCCCCGTTGGATTGTGGGATCAGATGCTTGACGCCCTCAAAGACGTTGAGAAAGAAACCGGCAAGAAATTTGGCAGCACTGAGAACCCCCTTCTCGTTTCCTGCCGTTCCGGCGCCAAATTCTCAATGCCTGGCATGATGGACACCGTTCTGAACATTGGTTTGAACGACGCCACCGCCCAGGGTATGGTGAAATTGACAAGCAACGAGCGCTTTGTCTTCGATTCTTATCGACGTTTGATCCAGATGTTCGGTACCGTTGTTTTGGGTCTTCCCGATGAAGCTTTCGAAGAAGTTCTCGATGGTTTCAAGAAGGACAAAGGCTACAAAGCTGATACCGATATGACTGCCGAAGACCTGAAAGGTATGGTCGAGAAATTCAAGGTAGTTGTTAAGAAACATTATGGCAAAGATTTCCCCCAGGAACCCCTCGATCAATTGAAGTTAGCCACCGAAGCCGTTTTCAAATCTTGGAACGGTAAACGTGCTGTTGACTATCGTCGCGCCACCAATATCCCCGATGATCTGGGCACCGCAGTAAATATTGTGACCATGGTCTTCGGTAACACTGGCTGGGATTCTGGTACTGGTGTTGCATTCACTCGTAACCCCTCCAACGGTGAATCCATCTTGTATGGTGATTACCTGCTGAACGCTCAGGGTGAAGATGTGGTTGCCGGTATCCGCAACACTGAAAAGATCGAAACCCTCGGCAATGTTCTGCCTGAAGCCAACAAACAGTTCCTCGAAGTTGTGAAGATCCTCGAAGTCCACTACAAAGATATGCAGGACGTTGAGTTCACTATCGAACACGGCCGCTTGTGGATGCTGCAATGCCGTAACGGCAAACGCACCGCTCGCGCCGCAGTGAAGATTGCAGTGGATATGGTGAACGAGGGTTTGATCAGCAAAGAAGAAGCGATCAAACGTGTCACCACTGAAAATGTTGATACCTTGCTGCACCCGCAGTTCACAGCAGAAACCAAAGCCATTGCGAAGAAAGCCGGCCGCTGGTTTGCCAATGGCGTGAACGCTTCTCCTGGTGCCGCAGTGGGTCAGATCTACTTTGATGCAGACTTGACCGAAAAAATGACCAAGGAAGAGGGCCAGGATACCATTATGGTTCGCCCCTTCACTAAACCGGATGATGTGCATGGTATGCTCGCAGCCAAAGGCATCCTCACCTCTGAAGGTGGCGCCACCTCTCACGCTGCTGTGGTTGCCCGTCAGTTCGGTGTTCCCTGTGTTGTCGGCGCTTCCTCTGTTGTGATCGACCTTGAAAAACGTACCATGGTTGCCAACGGCGTCACCGTCAAAGAAGGTGATTGGATTTCTGTTGATGGCACCACTGGTGATGTCTTCATCGGCAAGATCGACCTGACTGTTCCTTCTATCGAAGAACAGACCGATCTGCTCACGCTGCTCAACTGGGCTGATGAGATCGCCGGTATGCAGGTCTGGGCTAACTCTGATTATCCCAAGGATGCCCGCCGCGCTCGCACTTACGGCGCCAAGGGTATTGGCCTGTGCCGCACCGAGCACATGTTCTTTGAGCCTGCCCGTCTGCCGATCGTGCAGCGCATGATCCTGGCCAAAGATGATGTAAGCCGCAAGACCGCCCTGGATGAATTGCTGCCGTTCCAGCGCTCTGACTTCGATGGTTTGTTCGAAGCCATGGATGGCTTACCAGTCATCATCCGCCTCATTGATCCCCCACTGCATGAGTTCCTTCCCTCCGAAGAGTCTCTCCTCGAAGAAGTGATCACTATGCGTGTCAAGGGCGAGACCAAAGGTCTGGCTGAGAAAGAATCTTTGCTCGAGGCCGTAAAGACCATGCACGAATCCAACCCGATGATGGGTTTGCGTGGGGTGCGTCTTTCCATCGCCATGCCCCAGATCGTTGAAATGCAGGTTCGCGCCATCTTTGAAGCTGCTGCTGACTGTACCCTGCGTGGCATCGTTGTGAAACCTGAGGTTATGATCCCCTTGACCGGCCACATCAACGAGCTCAAATGGATCCAGCCTCGCCTCGTCTCCATTGCTAAAGCAGTGATGGAAGAAAAGAAAGTCACCTTCACCTACAAGTTCGGTACCATGATCGAAATCCCGCGCGCCGCTGTGGTTGCCGGTGAGATCGCTACTGTTGCCGAGTTCTTCTCCTTCGGTACCAACGACCTGACCCAAATGACCTTTGGCTACAGCCGTGATGATGCCGAGCGCAGCTTCCTTGTGCGCTATGTTGAAGAAGGCATTCTGCCCAAGAATCCGTTCCAGACCCTGGATCAGGATGGTGTGGGTAAGTTGATGAAGATGGCCGTTTCTGCCGGCCGCGAAACCCGCCCGAGCCTCGAGGTTGGTATCTGCGGTGAGCACGGTGGCGATCCTGCCTCCATCGCTTTCTGCTACAGCATTGGTAATAACTACGTGAGCTGCTCTCCGTTCCGCGTACCGGTTGCCCGTCTTGCTGCTGCCCAGGCCGCTCTGGACAAAGACCTCGCTGCCACCCGCAAGGAAGCTTTGAAAGCTTACAAAGCCAATCACTAGTTTTAACGGTTTCAATCAAAATACCACCCGGCAAACCCGGGTGGTATTTTTTATGATTGGTTCCCCTAAGACAAATCAGAATATGAAAGTAGAATAAGCCACTTTATTAGTAGCAATAAAATTCGTGTGCTTCACCACTGTTGATGGTGCCAGAGTCATAAGCGCCGCCGCATCCCCAGGCTTCATATTGATATGACCCAGGGCAAACATCCAGGTTGGTGACACCTGAGCCAAGATAGAAATAGAAATCAGAGGGGCCATACAGATTAAGCGTCAGGCTTCCCCCAGTAGAATTCTCTATTTCGATGCTTGAAGTAACCTCACAAGCTGGTGTTGGGGAGGAATACACAACCGGTTCCGGTGTGTTCGTAGGCGTGGGAGTGGGCGTCTCGGTGGGTGTGGGGGTAAGCGTGGCAGTAGGAATGAACACGGGTTTGATGCGCCAGGTTTGAAGTTCTTCATACCCGTCAGTGTAATCCGTGTCGCCATTGTTCATATCCCCATTCACACGGTAACCAAGAATAATTGTATGAGGTTGATTGAGTTGCCAATCATTGAGCACAACTTTAAGGACCTCAGATGGGTAAACGAGATCGCGATTGAAATAATCGACAACAGTTCCAGAAGATAAAAAGGTTTCTTGAAAGAAGTTCTGCCCGTCAATGGTAAAGATCCATTCGATATGCGATTTGTTGCTCTGTAAAAGATATTCATTCACGGCGTACCATTCTTCGCTGAGCAGCACGGGTTGGTCAAAGGGGATCTCAACCACGTTTTCTTCATAAGATCGTGCAGGGCCGCCAAAAAAATCTTCGATACGAGTTGCGTAGGCACAGGTTTCTTCATCAAGGCAAGAATTGATGGTGATCGGCGGTAAAGGGGTTGGTGTAGGGGTTGAGGTGGAAGTGGGCGTAGGTGTGGCAAACAGGTTCTTCACTGCTTGCGGCACGATCGAACAGCTTATCGAGATTGCAGCAAATATCAGGATGATGAAGAGGGTGATACCAACAGAGCGCTTGGACATACGGTTTCTCCGGTGATTGAAGGATTATGAAATGCGTTCCTTTTCTGAATTTTGTATGCTTCTGTAAGTAATGGTTTAGTAATTATTATAGGAATATATTAGATAGAATTGGTGTGCAGCCTGCACACAAAAAGAGAACGCTAGGTAGCGCTCTCTTTTGAAATTACGGGTTGAATCGCTTAATTTACTTAAGGATCTTTTTCATCACTGTTTCTTTGTCCAATGGTTTCGTGCAGAAGAACCAATCGTAGCAATGCATTTCGCCTGCTTTACCCTCCATGCGGTCCTTCGCCACACCACAGGAACCAGCGGTGGGGACGATGACTTCATCGCCAGGTTGCCAATCGGCGGGAGTGGCTACCGCAAATTCATCTGCAGTCTGCAGAGCGATCACAACACGATACAGCTCATCAAAATTACGGCCCAGGCTGAGGGGATAGTAAATGATGGTGCGGATCATCCCTTTGGGGTCAATAACAAAAACAGCACGAACTGCTTTGGTGTTGCTTTCACCGGGTTGGATCATGCCATATTTGTGGGCAACTTCCATGGTGATGTCTTCAATGAGTGGGAATTTAACCTCAACGTTTTTCATGCCTTTATATTCGATCTTGTCCTTGATGGTACGCAACCAGGCAATATGGCTGTAAAGACCATCAACAGACAAACCGACCAATTTGGTATTAGCTTTGGCAAACTTCTCTTCCAAAGTGGCAAAGGTCATGAATTCTGAAGTACAAACGGGGGTGAAATCAGCAGGATGGCTGAAAAGGATCACCCAGCTCCCTTTATAGTCAGCCGGGAAATTGATCTCGCCCTGGGTAGTGATCGCTTTAAATTCTGGGGCTTTATCGCCAATACGCGGCATAGATACAGTTGTGATTTGTTCGTTTTCCATTTAATTTCTCCTTTTGTAGTTTTCTGATCGAATCTTTTAAATTAGTTTCTGACAATCAGGGCAGACCCCATAATAAAGAACACGAGAGCCCATCACTTTAAAACCGGATCTTTGGTTGATCTCTTCATCAAGTTGGTTAATTTCTTTCGTGTGAAGGTCAACAATTTTATGGCATTTGATACAGGCAAGATTAATATGCGGAGATGTATTCCCATCAAAATGGACTTTATCATCACCAATGCTGCCCAGGGCATTTACTGCTCCCATGCCAACCAGGACATCCAGTGTGTTGTAGATAGTTGCCAGAGAGAGGGAAGGGTATTTGTCTTTCAATTCTAAAAAGATATCATTGGCTGTAGGATGGGTTTCTGTGTTTGCCAACAGCTGGCAGATAGCCACCCTTTGAGGTGTGACCCTAAGGCCAGCCTGATGTAGTAATTGGGGGAAATCCTGATGAGCAAAAACCATATTTATAATGATTCCTTATTTATATTTATTATAAATAAAATAAAGAGAAAGTCAACTATTTTTAAGATAAGAAAACCGCACTCAGGTTATTTGAGTGCGGTTCGTCGGATCATGGATGCGTGTAGATCTTTTTGTAGATCTCAAAATTCTCAGTGATGTAGCGAATGTAATTTCTAGTTTCATCGTAACGGATCACTTCCAGGAAGAGATCCGGATCATTACCCGAAAGATCTTTCCAGGTCATGGAATTTCCAATCCCGCCATTGTAGGCAGCCAAGGCAGCAGTAAGATCACCTTCAAAGTAGTTCATCCACTTGGCCAGATAATGTGTGCCCATTTTTACATTTACAAACGGGCGGGTGAGGTCTTGATCAATGTAGTCCTTAGGCCAATTCATTTCAGTGGAAATCTCAGTGCCGACCGAAGGGATGATCTGCATTAGACCGCTGGCGCCCTGACTGGAGACAATATCTGCTTCGAACAGGCTCTCCTGACGAATGACGCTGAACAAAAGCAGGGGGTCAATATTGTTCTCTACCGCAGTGGGAACAATGATATCGCGGTAATTGACGCCGAAGCGAATGTGATTGAAGTAATCGGGCGTATCACTCAGGAAGGTTGCCTGACCCATTCCTACCAGGTCCAGGATCTGCCGGGCGCACAAAACAACAGTCTGGTTAAGCCCAAGTTCGCGCATGTGGGACATCAAACGGAAGCTGTTGACGGCGTCATTGGTGAGTTGCTGACGTAACGCTTCAAATTCCGATTGAGCTTTTGAGGTCAATCCAAGTTGCCAGAAAGCATCTCCACGTTGGTATAAGACATTGCTTGCCAGGTCAGAAGGCCCGTTGAGGTCTACATCCTCAGCCAGATTGAACTTCGACTTCATCCACTGAATAGCGGCTTTCTTTTCGTTATCCCAGTTGATGCCCAGGTCAATGGAGCTGCCAGCAGGGAAGGGGGATTGCTTATTGATGATCTCTGCCGCACGGATGGAATAGTAGCCGGTCGGGTCGGCTGTGGCTGCCAATTGATAGGCTTTTGCAGCATCATCAGCCTTGCCTAGCTTCTCATAGGTTTTACCGGTCCACAGTTCAGCCCTGGCTTTATCTGCGCTGGCGGAGACAAGCAGAGAGTTCTTCATGAAAGTAACCAAAGCTTTATCGTATTGCTGAACGCGATAATAGCAAATGCCCGCTTCAAATTGCGCCAGTATGGCATCTTCATCAGCCGGGTATTCATTGATGATCCTTTCCCAGGTTTGTGCGGCGCGTTCCAGTTGATTGTTCTGTTCGTAAATTCGCGCTGCCCGGAAAATGTAATTGGCTGCCTCGGGAGCGCTTGGATCTACCAGGACGAACTGTAACAGGGTCTGAGCGGCATTGGCATACTCATTGAGGTAATACCATTGGGTTTGAGATTTCTCCAGGTAAGCCTGGGCATAATGTTCCCCTTTGGGGTGGTCTTTGATGAGGGTATCCCATTCGGCGACTTCATTGGTGTAATCGCCCATCTGCCAGTAACTCAAGGCCTTGTAATAATGGGGGGTATCGGTATGATCGGGGGTGGCTGCCATGTAGCGATCAAAGGCAGAGATGGCCACACCATATTGGCCGGCATAGTAGTCTACGATACCGCGCAACAGATCATCAACGGGTTGGTTGGCATCGATCAGGGCGACGAGGCCGGAGTAGGAATCATAGGCGGTGGGGAACTGAGCCACAGAATCTTGAAAACGGGCATAAGCCTGATCCGGTTCACCGAGCTTGAGATAGATCTGTCCCAGGGCCAGGTTGGCTGCTGCTTTGATATAGCCATTGGAACTATTGGAATAAACCGATAGATATTGGTCGATTGCGGCAGCGTCATCGCCATTCGCTTCTACGGTTCTGGCAACCTTCAGCTGCAACTCCTCTTTGTTCTCTGGCCGGGCAAGCGGTAAGGCTTGAGAATAAACCGTCAGCGCATAACTGTTATTCCCGGCAGAATACAGGGCGTCTGCCTGCATTTCCAAGACATCTCCCTGTAATGGTGAGGAGGGGGTGAGGCTGAGGTAGTTTTTGTAGGCATCCGCCGCATTGGCATATTCTTCCAATGCTTCATACGTTTGTGCAAGATAGAAGAAGCCTTTGATGCGAGTGTTACTGGAGGTAAAAGTATTGACCAGCCATCCCAGTTTTTGCAGGGCTTGATTGTAGTTTTGTTTGTAATAGTAGATCAGGCCGATCCCCAGGTTTGCCTGCGCTGCTATCTCCGTATCGGGTGAACTGAGGGCAGCGTTGAATTCGGTCATGGCCAGGTCGTAATCACCGTTACGCATGGCTTCTTCACCAAGCGTGACCAGCACCTCTGGCGTTGGGGTAGCGGTTGCAGTGGGGGCGGCAGGAATCTGTACATTTGTTTGCGCATCTTGTCCCGCATTTGGAACTGATCCGGCTGGAGAGCACGAACCCAGTAGAAAACCAAGTATAAGAAATGTTAGTATAAATTTTCTTTTCATTGTTTTTTCCTGAAAACGATCCCTTGAAAGCTTCAACTTTTTGATTGTAACCGTATTTTGGACTGAAAAAAAAGCTGATTAATCCACAATTATCCTCCGAATATTGCCAATCCAGCCTGAATCGGTTAAACTTAGTCGGAAATAACGCTCTCGCAAAGGGCGTTATTTGGTGTTTGATGAGGACGATTGAATGGATCTCTGAGGATAATGGTGCCAGACTGATTGATCAGCGACTTTTGCCCAATCGGTTAGAGTTTGTGCATATCCATTCAGCAGATGAGATGATCCTGGCCATCAAAACGATGGCCATTCGTGGTGCCCCTGCCATTGGGGTGGCCGGCGTCTTTGCTCTGGCCATTCACGCACTTCAGATCTCCCAATCCCACACAAGTCAGATGAAAGCGATTTTGAAGGCGAAAGCCCAGGAGATCGTGGATGCCCGCCCCACGGCGGTAAATTTGCGCTGGGGTATCGATCGTATGTTGGCAACCGTTGAGCGATCGGAGTTGAGCGGCAGCGATCTGGCCGAGAGGCTGAAAGCAGAAGCACTGGCGATTGCAGAAGAAGATGTAGCCACCAATTTGCGTATGGCACAATTTGGAGCCAGCCTGATCAATGACGGTGATACGATCTTGCATCATTGCAATACAGGGTCACTGGCAGCAGTAGATTGGGGCACTGCCCTGGGTGCCATTCGCCTGGCCCATGAGCAGGGAAAGAAGATCCACCTTTTGGTAGATGAAACCCGTCCGCGCATGCAAGGCGCTCGTTTGACCGCCTGGGAATGCCAACAATACGGCATCCCATATGAGGTGATCACAGATGGTGCTGCAGGCTATTTTCTGCATAAGGGGTTGGTAAAAAAAGTGCTGTTTGGTTCTGACCGTGTCACAGCCAACGGCGACGTGGTTAACAAGATTGGTAGCTATATGTTAAGCCTGGCTGCTTTTGCCAACCATATACCGGTATATCCCGTTTTTCCGCTGACTACCTACGATGCAAACACTGCCAGCGGAGCGGATGTTGAGATCGAAGAACGTCCAGCAGATGAGATCACGGCGATCCAATTTGAGGGAGAAGAGGTTTTCCCCAAAGGTGCCAGGGTGCGTAACCCTGCTTTTGATGTAACCCCGGCAGAATTGATCAGCGCCTGGGTAACAGACGTCGGGATCATCTATCCACCGTTCGCACAAAATTTTGCTCAAAGCATTTATAATATCAAGTCTAACAGGTGAGGCATGGCAATAGTAATCACTGGTTCTGTCGCGTACGATTATTTGATGACTTTCCCCGGGCATTTTAAGGAACAGATCCTTCCCGAAAAGCTGAGTGAGATCAGCTTATCCTTTTTGGTTGACACCATGACACGTCAGCGGGGAGGTATTGCCCCCAATATTGCTTATACCCTGGCACTGTTGGGCGATAAACCCAAGATCATGGCCACAGTTGGTCAGGACTTCGCGGAGTATCGCACCTGGTTGGAATCAAAGGGAGTGGATACAAGCTACATTCTGGAGATCCCAGAGAAATATACTGCTTCTTTCTTTGCCAATACCGACCTGGACAATTGCCAGATCGCCAGTTTTTACACTGGGGCCATGGCTGATGCCTGTAAGGTTTCTTTAAAATCGGTCAAACCGGAAGATATGGATTATGTGGTCATTTCCCCAAATGATCCCACTGCCATGGACCAGTACGTGAAAGAATGCACCGAGCTGGGGATTCCTTACCTGTATGATCCCTCTCAGCAGATCGCCCGCAACGACCACGGCGAACTTCGCCGCGGGGTGGAAGGCGCCCATGCGCTATTCTGTAATGAGTATGAGTATGAACTTCTGCAAAAACACACCGACCTGGATGCCAAAACGATCGAAGGACATGCCAAGCTGGTGGTGGTAACCTGCGGTGAAAAGGGCGCCATCGTTAAATCTGAAGGAAAGACCTATCAGATTCCCATTGTGCCGGCGACTG
>CAZWKK010000008.1:12968-20313 GCA_964634855.1 uncultured Anaerolinea sp. | reverse complement strand
TGATGCCCAGTTGTTCTGGATTACCAAACCGTACCATGCCCACCCAGGTGAGCGGGACTTATCAATACACTGCGCAGCCAGGAATTTATTCTTCGATCTCCTGGAGTGGCTGGGGCAGCACAACCAAACTGACCTTTGCGCCAGGGATCTATTGTGTAGATGGCGGCGTATCATTCGGGGGTGGTAGCTCTAACCATTTAGTTGTGATGGACAATGTGGTGTTTTATTTACGCAACAGCGGTTCGTTTGGATTTGGTGGAAATTATAAAAACTTCTCTCTAAATAACAGCTCCATTTTCTTGAACAATGGCAGCTTTAATCTGGGTTCTGGAATTCCCATCAGTGCCAATAACTTCATGACCTATATCAAACAGGGAAACTTCAGTGTATCAGGTGCTGCCAAAGGGCTGATCAATGCTCCTGGCTGTAATACCTCTGCCTGTGGCGTGGGTCCTGCCATTCCGGGAGTTCTGGTCTACATGGCTGCTACGAATACCGGTACCGTTACCCTGGAAGGCTCTGGCACACTCTCCATGACTGGTACGGTCTATGCGCCCAACAATGCCGTTTACGTGAGTGGTGCTGCTGCAGCAAATACAATGAACGTGCAGATCATCGGCAGGATGGTCTCGGTCACTGGTTCTGGTGTGATCAACATGGACCAGGATATTGCTACCCTTTACTCGCAAGGCTCCACAACCATTCAGATGTTCAAATAACAAATGGTCCCCCGCAAGGGGGACCAAATATTTAAGTTCAGATCACTTGTGCCGGTTCAATGGGCGGGTATTACTGGAATCAATATCCAGACGGTAACCAACCCCGCGGATGGTCTTGATGTATTTTGGGTGGCGAGGATTGTCTTCAATGGCCTGGCGTAACCAACTCATGTGTACATCCAGGGAGCGGGTGTCACCAGTATAATTGGTTTCCCAGGCTTCACAAAACAGTTTTTCACGATCCACCACTTCACCGGGATGTTCCATCAAAATCTTAAAAAGTGTCACTAAACGGGGTGTAAGCTGTACCTGGCGATCATCAAAGATGACCCGCTTTTGCTCCAGATCTAATTGGAAAGGGCCAACTGCCTGTGCGGAAGAATTTTCTACTGGGAGTAGATGTTTGACCCGGTTGACAAGTTTTTGCATGGTGAAGGGGAGTGCCAGAACCACATTGGCGCCGGCTTTGTCGTTGATGTCGCCGTCTTTGTTGATGATCAGGATGATGGGCAGATCCTGGTGGATGGTCTGAAGTGATTGGCAAATTCGTTTGCCAGTTGTGCGCATGGAAGAAGCATCAATGATTGCCAGATCAGGGTGAGAGGTTTCAAGGCGAACAATGGCAGCAGCACCGTTGGGTACGCTTTCTACGTTGTAGCCCTTCTTCACCAACCCGGCCGAAAACGAGGGGTGATCGGCGTGCTTGCCTTCGATTAGTAGGATTGTATGTTTCATTGCTCTCTCAGCCCATTCAAAAATTAGTACAGAAGATTAACCGATACGCTCGTAATCCGATAGTGATGAAAATTCGCACCAATGCTTCTGTTGTTAAAATTGGAATTCCAAAATCATCTGGTCAGCGAAAAGTCCCCGTATGCTTAGCCAGAGATTTTGTTGTGGATCATAAGAATTAATAACGGTAAACTCATCTATACATCCCGATTAATTTAAGGTTATTATACATCAAAAAAAGGTTTTCTTAAGAAAAGTCAGTGTGAATCTCAGACTATAATTTAGTCACCTTTTTGATGGGGTTGAACTTATGAATAAAATAGCCAGGTTCCTTTTTGAGCCAAAATTTACACCAGTCATTTTACTCATCCTGACGTTTGTGTCGTATGGGTTGTTTGCTCCTTTTACCGGCCTGTACATGGATGATTGGTACATCCTCTGGTTCAAGCATGTGTTTGGTGCGCTGCAATTTCCCAGTTATTTTGCCCTGGATCGCCCCCTGATGGGGTATTTCTTTACCGCTGCCAGTGCCCTCCTGGGGGGCAGCGAATCACCATTGCTCTGGCAAATTTTTGCCATTCTGCTGCGCTGGTTGGTGGCTTATTCATTGTGGGGTATGCTCAACGCGATCTGGCCCAATGCCAAAAGGCAAAATACCTGGGTGGCGCTGTTGGCTGTGGTTTTCCCTGGCTTCACACAACAATGGTTCTCTGTAGTCTATAGTTTCTTCTTTGCTTGTCTGGCGGGGTTCTTCCTTTCGATCAATCTGATGGTTCAAGCCTTGAACCAACGCAAGCACTTTTTGGCCTATTATTTGCCCTCCATTCTAATAATGGCCTATTGTGTCCCGGCATCTGAGTTCTTTTTTGGCATTGAGCTGGTGCGGGCTGTGATCTTGTGGATCGTGATCTCCAGAAATGAAGGGTCGGTTGGTAAAAGAGTATTGCAAGCACTCAAGTATTGGGCAGCTTATCTGTTGGTGTTTGTGGTCTTTGCCATTTGGCGTGCTTTTTTCTTCGTTTCGGTAAATCACGAGGTCTCGATCGTTGATCAGCTAAAGGTAGCGCCTGTTTCGGTTGTCATCGACTCTTTACGCAAGGTGTATCAGGCCGGGATTGATGCATTGATCAATGCCTGGGGCAATACCTTCAACATTCAAAATTATCCTGCCAAAGGGGTGGTTGGCGCACTGATCCTGGTAGTGACGATCTTTTTGCTGGTGGCTTTGTACTTCTGGGTGAAGAAAACCACTCTCCAGTTGAACAGTGAAGAAAAATCTGATGGCAACTGGACGAAGGAAGCCTTCTGGGTAGGGCTTATCAGCATCGTTTTAGCAGTTTTGCCCTTCTGGGCAGCAGGGTTGCAGATCGATTACCTGTATCCATATGACCGCTTTATGCTGGCTTATCTGATGGGTTCTTGTCTGTTGCTGGTTGTCTTTTTGGAATTTCTTGGCAAAGATCCACGCCGATCCATGTTGGTGCTGATCGCCCTGATCTCGGTTGGGGCAGCCTACCAGATCGCAAATGCCAATGCCTATAAAAACTTATGGACCCAACAAAAGAATCTGTACTGGCAGCTCAACTGGCGTATTCCGGCTTTGAGAACTGGTTCCACCTTGCTCTCCTGGGACGTGCCCAACGGTGACTACTACAGCGGCCATGCTTTATCGGCTCAGCTCAATTGGACTTATGCAGGCGAGATCAAGAACCGGGAAGTGCCGTACGAGTTCATTCTGATGAGCCGTGGGCAAAACCAGAATTTACCCGCCTTGCAGCCCGATCAGCCTCTGGTGACCGATTTCAGGACGTATACATTCAACGGGAACACCACAGATACCCTTTATGTAGCCTATGATGGTCAGGGCTGCCTGCGTGTATTGGATGCGACGCTTACCCCACCGCTGACGGTGCTGGCCGATTACAACAAAGATATCTTGGATGCGAGCGCACTCAGTAATTTGTCTCTGATCGAGCAAGAAGGCGAAAATCACCCACCTTTGCAGGTACTGGGTAAAGAACCTGGCAAGACCTGGTGCTATTATTTTGAAAAGGCGGAACTCGCCCGGCAATATGAGCAGTATGATGCTGCTGTTGATCTTCTCAAGCAGGCAGAGGAGAAAGGGCTCCATCCATTGGCGTTGAGCGAGTGGTACCCATTCATCGATTCTGCTTTGCATTTGCAGAATTTTGACCAGGCAGAAGAGTTCTCTACCAAAGCCCTGACAAAACAGGGGAAGATCGAGGAATTGGGCGTTTGTCATCTCTGGACAAGTTATCAATCCACTCTCACAGATGCGGCGCTCAAGTTAAAACTTGACCCTTACCTGACGGAGTTTCACTGTAAATAACTTATAAACCCATTTTTATTGCATCCAAAATTCTGGCATGTTAGAATGAAACAGAGTTTCTTATTATTGGAGTATCTATGTCAGAAATGGTTGAAGTGATGATCGACAGTGTGCGCGTTAGCCTCACCAGCCAACAGCGGATCGTATTGTTGCGCTGTATGGATGATGAACGCTACTTGCCCATCTGGATCGGTCCCTATGAAGCAGAATCGATCACCATTGCCTTGCAAGAGATCGAGGTGGCTCGCCCTCAGACGCATGACCTGTTCTTGCGCATGCTGAGTGAGATGAAAGCTCGTATCGTGCGGGTGGAAGTGGTGAGCGTTAAAGAAGATGTCTTCTTTGCCAATATCGTGATTGAAAAAGAAGGCGAAACCTATAACATTGATGCCCGTCCTTCAGATTCTTTTGCTCTGGCAGTGCGTGCGCATGTGCCTATTTTGATGTCCACCGAGGTGCTGGATACCGCCGGTATCGTGCCCTCACCTGATCTGCTGCAAGAACCGATTGAAACTGAACAGGAGAACGCCCCGGCTCCCACAGAAGAACCGGCTGAGGCTAAAAAACGACTATCTGTCTTTGAAGACTTTTTGCAAAACCTGGATTTCTCAGACTCAGATTCTCAGCAAGATGGAACCTCTCCCTCAGATGATCCGGATGCACCAAAAAAGAACGAATAAACCTTAAGAAACCGAGTGAAAAATGAGCGATTTCCCTTCCATGGAAGAGCCAATTTCAACTGAGATCCAATCTCAACCCAACAGCCGTGAAGCTGAAGAAGCGGTTCTGGGATCTGTGCTCATTTATCCTGAGTCTTACTATGAGATCGCCCAGGTGCTGCATGCCGATGACTTTTACGTCATCCGTAATCAGTGGCTGTGGGAATCTTTTACCCGACTGCATGACCGCCGCATCCCGATCGATATTCTAACCGTCTCCCAAGACCTGGATGAACGTAACCAGCTCACAGAGATCGGTGGACAATCGTATTTGCTGGCGCTGGTGAACCAGACCCCAACAGCTTTGCACGCTGAGGCGTATGCCCAGATCGTGGAGCAGAACGCAGTTCGGCGCAGAATGTTGGCCTCGGCCAATGAGTTGGCCAAGCTGGCCTACGACCAGGAAAAACCCATCGATTCCGTACTCAATGAGGCAGAGAAATCCATCTTTGGCCTCAGCGAGCGCCGGGTGAAACACGACCTGGTGCCCATTTCTCAGGTGGTCAGCGAAGCCTACGACCACGTCTCTGAGCTTTCGCAACGGTCCGAAGAGATCTTTGGTGTGCCCACCGGTCTGTACGATCTGGATAAAGTGCTGGGTGGGCTGCAAAAATCAGACCTTCTCATTGTTGCTGGTCGTCCAGGTATGGGCAAGACCGGCTTCCTCCTTTCGGTGGCGAAGAACGCCGCGCAAAAGCACAGAAAACATGTGGCCATGTTTTCCCTGGAAATGTCCAATGAACAACTGGTGCAGCGTCTGATCGCCCAGGAAACCAATATTGATACCCAGCGCCTGCGCACCGGCAAGTTGGAAGACCACGAGTGGGAACTCTTTACCCAGGCAACCGAAGTGTTGGGCGATACCCCCATCTGGCTCGATGATACCCCGGCCATCACCCCGCTGCAACTGCGAACCAAATGCCGCCGTTTGCATATGGAGTACGGTCTGGATTTGGTGATCGTTGACTACTTGCAGTTGATGGGCAGCGACTCTCGCACCGATAACCGCGTGCAGGAAGTCTCCTTCATCTCCAGAAGCCTGAAGGTGCTGGCCCGCGAGCTGAACGTGCCCGTGCTCACAGCGGCTCAGCTTTCCCGTGCGGTGGAGCAGCGTACCGATAAACGCCCCATCCTTTCTGATCTGCGTGAGTCTGGCTCTTTGGAGCAAGACGCAGACATCGTCATGTTTATCCATCGTCCTGAAGCATTGGAGAAGGATGAGGTTAGCCAGACCTTTGCAGAGTTGATCGTGGCCAAGCATCGTAATGGTCCCACCCATTCTGGCATTGGCTTGCGTTTCAATAACAAATTGGCCAAGTTCGAAAACGCCGCCCGCGAACCTGATGGCGCCTACGGACGAGAGCCGCAACGTGCTGGAGCAAGGAAATAATGAGCCCGTTCAAAGGCTTTGCAGATGGAAAGACGGCGCGGGTTGGAATTCCGGCCGCCTTTTTCTCTGAGGTGCTCCCCGGCATGGATGATGTGCTTGAGATCAAGCTCAATCTGTGGATCTTGCGCTTGCTGGATGCTCAAGACGGCCCTGTGCCGTACGTGCGCTTGAGCGATGTATTAGAGAGTAAGGAAGTGCGGGGGTTCGTTGGCTCCAATGCAAATGAACCTAATGTCAACCTGGAACCCGCGCTGAATGCAGCCGTGCAAAAAGGGGTTTTTCTGCTGGCAACTGAGAAACAGGAAAAGCTGATCTTTCTCAACAGCCCGCGCGGACGGGCGGCAGTAGCAGCACTGCAAAAAGGGAGCTGGCAGCCAGGGCGAGATCGGGCAGTGGTACCCATTGCAGTGAACGAACGCCCCAATATTTTTGAACTTTACGAGGCCAATATCGGCCCGTTGACGCCCATTTTGGCACAAACTCTGGAAGAAGCAGAGAACGAGTATTCAGCCGAATGGATCGAAGAAGCGCTCAAATTAGCGGTAAAAAAGAACGTGCGCAACTGGAGTTATGTAGAAGCGATCTTACGCTCCTGGAAGGAAAAGGGACGCGGTGAAACGGATCAACGAAACGATCAAGAAAATCCAAGACGGTACATCGAGGGCGACCTTGCCGACTACATCAAACACTAAAGACGAAGCGAATCAGGAACCGGTTTGCCCCATTTGCGGTGGGTTTGGTTACGTTTGGCGTGACTTGCCCATTGATGACCCTGAGTTTGGCAAACTAAAACCCTGCGTGTGCCAGCAGCAGAAACAGGTGCGGGCTGCGCATAACCGCCTGTACCAGGTAAGCAACCTGGAATCATTCAAGAAGATGACCTTTGATTCATATTCTGTTCAAGGCCGCCTGGGCTTGGGCGATGATCAGGTCTTCTCTTTACAAAATGCGTTGAACCAGGCTCGTCAATTTGCCGCTTCTCCCAAAGGCTGGCTGTTGCTGACGGGCGGATACGGCTGCGGCAAGACCCATCTGGCAGCGGCGGTGGCCAACACCTGTGTTGAATATGGCATGGCTACCATCTTCCTCACCGTGCCAGACCTGCTGGATTGGCTGCGCTACGCCTACGATTCAAACGACTCCACATTTGAAGAGCGCTTTGAAGAGCTGCGCAATGTGAATTTACTGGTGCTGGATGATCTTGGGGCGCAAAATGCCACTTCCTGGGCTGCCGAAAAGCTGTTCCAGATCATTGATTATCGCTATGTGCGCCGCTTGCCCATGGTGGTGACCAGCAATCAGCGCCTGGAAGAATTGGACCCTCGCATCCGCTCACGCCTGCAGGATCCCGAGCTGGCCACCCATGTGCCCATCACCGCTCCAGATTATCGCTCTCCCATTCGTGAGAGCCGAGACCCGTTGGTGCGCCAACTGC
>CAZWKK010000008.1:10385-12868 GCA_964634855.1 uncultured Anaerolinea sp. | reverse complement strand
CCAGATTATCGCTCTCCCATTCGTGAGAGCCGAGACCCGTTGGTGCGCCAACTGCAAATGCTCAATGACCGCACCTTTGGCAACTTCAGCCTGCGTGAGCCGGAACGGTTCGAACCGGAAGTGCAGATGAGCCTGGAGAGCGCCTTTAAAGCCGCTCAAGAGTTCGCTGAGCAGCCGCGTGGCTGGTTGATGCTGATGGGGGGTTACGGCAGCGGCAAGACGCACCTGGCCGCCGCAGTGGGCAATTATCGCAAGGGAATGGGCGATGATCCCATCTTTGTGGTGGTGCCCGATCTGCTGGACCATCTGCGCGCCACTTTTGGCCCTACCAGTGGGGTATCTTATGACGAGCTGTTTCAGCGGGTGCGTACCACTCCGTTGTTGATCCTCGATGATCTTGGGACGCAGAGCGCCACCCCCTGGGCGCGGGAAAAACTGTACCAGATCTTTAATGACCGCTATAACGCCAAGCTGCCTACTGTTATTACCACCTCCGAACGGCTGGAAGATCTGGACGCGCGCATCAAGAGCCGTATGTTGGATGACCGTCTGTGTGAGATCTACGCCATCATGGTGCCGTCTTACAGGGGTGGTGCCATGCGCAGTGAGCGCAGCCGACGCAGCAATCGCTAGCCCCCAGTAAACCTAAATTATCAGCCTGCCCAGCTTTTCATCACGGCAGGCTGATTCGTTTTCCTACTTCAAGGATCAAAACCGCGTAGCCCAAGAGAAGAACACCAGCGATTCCCAGAAAAGCCAGCAGATGATAGCCGTGAAGAACATCTTCCTGCCAGATCCGCATGTTCTCTTTTCTGTCCACAACTCCAACTGATTGCATGTATTGGGCAGATCCGGTGGGTTGATACAGGTTGGATAATGAATTCACTGCCCCTGCCATGAGAACAATTGCTCCCGCCCAAAAGAAGCCGTTGCTGAATTCTTCTGGTGTACTCCATTTACGGATCACTCCGATGATCACGATGATGATGGCTGCGAGTAAAGAAAATACCACTGCACTGATGAGGATGCGTGTGATCGAATTTTTCATGGGAGCAACCCTTGCTGACCCTGTTTAAATATGGAAAATTGAGTGATATTTGATTATTGCACAATTTGGGAGTCAGAATACTGTGAAAAACTCCTCAGAGGATGCTTTCTAAAAGGTCTGGGGAGTTGATTGTATGGTTTGATCTACTATAAGGTCATTCGGCCGGTTTCACTTCTGAAGTGCAGTGAGGGCAGCGAGTGGCTTTGAGAGGGATCTGGCTGAGGCAATAAGGGCATTCGTGGGTGGTGGGGACAGCTGCTGCCTGGTTCTTTTTTGTAAATCTGTTGATCTCGCGTACGAGGATGAAGATGACAAAGGCAACAATGAGGAAGTCGATGACGTTGTTCAGGAACAGGCCATAGTTCAGGGTGGGGGCACCGGCGGCCTGGGCTTCAGCCAAAGTAGCATAGACTTTGCCATTTAAGCTGATGTAAAGATTGGAGAAATCCACTTTGCCCAGGACCAGCCCGATGGGCGGCATGATCACATCATTGACCAGGGAGCTGACGATCTTGCCAAAGGCTGCACCGATGATCACACCAATGGCCAGATCCATTACATTGCCACGCATGGCGAAATCGCGAAATTCTTTAAACATTTCATGCTCCTTATTTCTGAATTTATTGCACAAATTGATTATACTCAGGATGAAATCAGATAAAATGATCTGATTATTGTTAAATGTTTTCTCATTCAAAGCCAAATCAATTTCGCACGAGATTAGAATATTTCTTATGATCCCCCGCATCAAAAAGGCCATCCAGCAATATCCCCGCCAGTTTTGGGTGGTGGTATTTCTATTGATGCTGGCCTGGACCTTCCACAGCATGTTGTGGCCGTTCCTGATGATCTACGTCAGCCAGAAACTGAACACCTCGCTGACGGCTGTGGCTGGTATGCTGACGGTGAACGCCATCGCCGGCTTGGTGACCACCTTTTTGGGCGGCGCCATCGCAGATAAGCTGGGACGTAAATGGGTGATGGCCTTCTCATTGCTTTTGTGTGCGGTCTCGTGGTATCTGTTCCAACTGGCCACCACAACGACGACCTTTATTGCCCTCATGGCCTTGAACGGCGCTACCACGCCACTTTACCGCCTGGCCGCAGACGCCATGATGGCCGATCTGCTGCCGCCAGACCAGCGCATTGAGGCCTATTCTATTTTGCGCATGGGCAACAACCTGGGCGTTGCGCTTGGCCCCACCCTGGGTGGCTTTTTGGCGGCAGTCTCGTACCCGCTGGCTTTTTCTGTGGCAGGCATGGGCATGCTGGCCTGCGGCATCCTGACCATTGTTCTCTCCCGTGAGACCATGCCTGCGCGTGAAGCGGCTCTGGAAACGCCCCAAAAGGTAAAGCTGGGCGGATACGGGCGCGTCTTCAGCGACCGGTCATTTATCTTTCTTATCGTTTCATATTTGTGCAGCCGCCTGGCTTC
>CAZWKK010000008.1:0-10285 GCA_964634855.1 uncultured Anaerolinea sp. | reverse complement strand
CTGGCGCCAGAAGATATGCGCGGCCGTTATATGGGCATCTATACCGTTACAGCGGCGCTTGGCTCCGGCTTTGGCCCGCTGATGGGCGGCTACCTGAGCGATACCTTCAGCCCGCTTTACACCTGGTACGGCGGCGGGGCTGCCGGGTTCCTGGGTGCCATCGCCTTCATGCTGGGTGCGCTTTTCAACATCCGGCGCAGCCGTAAACTCAACACCGTTTCAGATTAATTCAGATCAGGAAGACATATGTTACGCCGCTTAAGAAATACGCGCGCCGAATATCCAACACAATTTTGGCTGCTGTTTGTGGGTATGTTTATCAGTACGGTCGGGTCTTCTATGATCTGGCCTTTCCTCACTTTGTACGTCTCCAAGAAGCTGGCTTTACCCCTCACCCAGGCAGCTGGCCTGGTAACTATCAATGCGGCCATGGGGCTCATTTTCTCCTTCATCGCCGGACCCATCACCGACCGTCTGGGGCGCAAATGGGTGATGGTGGCCAGTTTGTTCGTCAACGGGGCTATGTATTTGGTGATGAGCCATGCCCAGACCTACGGCATGTTTGCCCTGTGCCAGGCTGTGATGGGGGCTTTCAACCCACTTTACCGGGTGGGGGCAGACGCCATGATGAGCGACCTCATCCCGCCGGAGCAGCGCTCCAGTGCCTACTCGTTGATGCGCACCAGCAACAACCTGGGAGTGGCCATTGGCCCGGCCCTGGGTGGATTCTTGGTCACCCGTTCTTACACGGTGGTCTTTTACCTGGCGGCCACCGGGCTGATCTTGTATTCCCTGCTCATTTTGTTCAACGCGCATGAGACCCTGCCGCAGGAAGCCGCTGCCTCCCTCAAAGGCAAGCAAATGCTCAGTGGGTACGGGCATATCTTCCGCGACCGCGAGTTTATCACCTTTATCGTTGCTTATACGCTCACCAACATGATGGCTTCTACCATGTGGGTGCTCATGCCGGTCTATACCAACACTCATTATGCCGTTTCAGAGAGCATGTACGGCTGGATCCCGACCACCAACGCCATTATGGTGGTGGCTTTCCAGTACCTGGTCACGCGGGTGACGCGCAGGCATAAACCTCTGTGGGTGTTGACCGCGGGAACGGCTTTTTATGCCATCGGAACCACCCTGGTAGCCGTTTTCAGCGGATTCTGGGGCTTCTGGCTGTGTATGGTCATTGCCACGGTTGGAGAGCTGGTGGTTGTTCCCACGGCCACCACCTTTACGGCCAACCAGGCCCCCTCTGATATGCGCGGCCGCTATATGAGCATTTACAACCTCACCTCAAGCATCGCATCAGCGGTGGCGCCGGTCTTTGGCGGCATGCTCAATGACACCCTGGGGCCGAAGATGATCTGGTACGGCGCTGGCGTGGTGGGCCTGCTCAGCGTGCTGGCTTTTGGCACCCTGGCGATGATCTTTAAAAATGCCGGTATGCACGTGTTGGAACGTCCGAGCGCGGATGCTGCCTAGAAATCGGCTGGTATTGCGAATAGCCATCGTTCTTTGTATAATGTTAAGACCATGAAAAACCGCTCCAAATTCCTCACCCTCCTCCTGACGCTGGCCATTCTACTGGCCATGGCGCCTCTTGCCGGTTCGGTTCAGGCCGATAACAAGGGTTCTGTCTATGTGCCAGAGACTGGCCATTGGATCTGGGGGGAGTTTTTGACCGAGTACAACAGCGTGGATGACCCGCTGCTCTATTTTGGCTATCCCATCACCGATGATTTCATTGATTCGGTTACAGGTCAGCATGTGCAGTACTTCCAGAAGGCGCGCTTTGACCTGGTAGACACCGACCAGGGTACCAAGGTGCAGATCGCTCCACTGGGGAAATTGCTGCACGAAGATGACGCCCAACTGGCAGATATTGCCTCTGATGGTCCCACCTGCCGCAAATTCCCCTCTGGTTATTCGGTGTGTTACGCTTTTTTGCAATTCTACGACGCATATAAGGGCGAAACTTATTTTGGTAACCCCGTCTCGGCCCTTGAGGTGATCGACGGACGCTATGTGCAGTATTTTGAGAACTCGCGCATGGAATGGTGGCCAGAACGGACCAGCGGAGAACGAGTTGTGCTCACCGACCTGGGCAAGATCTACTTTGATAAAGTGGTAGCCAACCCGGATCTGCTCAAATCCAGCCCGCCGGCCAACATCACCGGGCAGTTGCTTAACCCCATTGTGCGCGTTTTTCCGCAACGCTCGCTCATCGGCGCCACTGAGGCGCAAACCGTTTTTGTGGTGGTGCAAGACCAGTATCTGCGTGCCATGCCCAAAGCCCAGGTGGGGCTGACCGTTACCTTCCCGGATGGCACCACTCAATTCTTGCGTTTGTCTGAGACCAACGAATACGGCGTCAGCCAGGTCTCCTTTGATGTGCCCAACCTGGCCGTTCAATCGGTGGTCAAGCTTAAAGCCGAGGTGTCCATCCGCGGTGAAGAAGCCACCGGCAATGGCTGGTTCAGGATCTGGTGGTAAAAGGTAGATTAAAGTGTTCGGGTCACAGAGTTCTCTGTGACCCGATTTTTTTTACTTGGTCAATTCTGCCAGTAGTTTTTGATAATCTGCCACGTTGGGGGGATTGAGCGAGATGATGAACTTCACTGTTTCTACTGCGGCTTTGCTGTCGCTCAGCTTCATGGATTTCTCTGCCAGAGCGTCCAGTTTTTCAATAGCTTTGGGAAGCTGGTTACGGGTGGCGTAATATTCCACCAGGCGTTTTTGGATCTCCACCTCGCCGGGGTAATTCTCTAACAGGTCATTCAAGAAGCGAATACTCTTCCCGTTTGTATCGTTCTCGCCGATCAGTTTCAGGTAGCTGTCCAACTCATTGAAGGCTGCGCTGCGCTGAGAAAGCTGCAGGTGTAGATCAATGAGGGTAGAACGCGGCCCCGGTTCTTGCGGCTGCAAGCTGCGTAATTGTTCAAAGATGCGGATGGCTTGCTTCCAGTCCAAACTCTGCAATTCAATATCGGCCAACTTATTGAGGATCTGAATAGCCCATTGGCGGGTGGAACTGGATTGCTGCGACAGGGTAAGCGCGCTCTGATAAGTTTGGCGCGAGAGATCGAGCTCGGCCAGCAAATAGTAAACGTTAGCCAGGTCCATGTACTGTTGAATGGCATCATCCAGGCGACCGCTGGACTTGAGCAGGTCAATGAGCAGACCGCGTACGGCCAGGTCCATGGGGGCCAGTTTGGTGACGCGCCGCAGCAGGGTGATGGCCTGAATGGACTCGCCGCGGATGGTATAGGCATTTGCGACCAAAATGAACTTCTCCACCGCTTCCATGATGCGTCCCTGCGAGATGAGCAGTTCACCCATCTGTATGTGCAGCGGCAGGTAGAAGGGGGCAAAGGTGAGCGCGTGGTAGGCTTCTTCCATGGCGGTACGGTACTTGCCTTCAGAGGCAAGCTGTTTGATCCATACCATGAGCTCAATGACATGGCTGCTGTTGGTCTCCAGCAGCATTTCTGCCAGGGGCAAAGGTGGGCTGCCTTCCGGTTGTGGGGGTAACTGGCGCCGGGCTGCGCTGATGTATTCACGCCAGTCCGGGCGCATCAACTGCCCGCTGATGACGGTGCACAGGCTGCGGATGTCTTTCTCGTTTTCCAGACGTTGCTGGCTTTCCAGAATGGGCTCATATAGCTGAATCAGCTCGTCGCTTTGCTCAATGGGCACGGTGTAACTATCGGCCAGCTTTAAGGCCTGCAGATAATTCAGGCTGGCTTCTTTGTATTCCTGATTCTTCTCATCAATTTCTGCCATCAGCAGGTAAGAAGCCAGGGCATAATCTGAGTTCTTGACGGATTTTTGCAGGTTCTTGAGAGCGGTCTCGGGGTCTTTTTTGCGTAAGAGCAGCCCCAGTACGAAGAAGGTGGCCGATTGGTTCCAGCCCAGATCAATGGCACGGCTGAGTTCCACTGCGGCAGATTCATCTTGTCCGCTGGATTGCAGGTCAATGGCCTGGCTGAGGTGGAGCTGAATTCTGGAGCGGTCCACCGTGCTGGTTTGCAATTGGCCGGTGTTTCGGGTGATGCCAATCACACGCTGACGGGCTACTTGGGCTGTATTTTGGGGTTGGCCCTCTTCTCCCTGTTCAAAGAGCATGCTGGCCATTTCTTTGAGAGCCTTCAGGCGAGTCTCGGTGATGGGGTCGTAATGGGATAGTTTTTCTTCCTCTGGCAAGTCGCCACTTTCAAGTTGGCGTACCTGGGCCATCCGCATGGGGCCGGTGGTGCCTTTGCTACGCATGGGCAGAGGGAGTTGCTGGTTGTTCGCCAGCATCGCCTGGGCGTGGGTGGCTTCAGAGCTGCCGGGCAGGAGTTGCAGGGCGTATTGGATCACCTGGGCGGCTTTGGTCTTGTCACCGCTGGCCTGCATGAGGGCAGCTATGAAGAGGTATTCCTGCACGGCCTCTTCTTTGCGACCTAATTTATCAAAGACCATGGCCATGCGGGTGTGCACGGTCTGGTTTTCTGGGTTCAATTGGATGGCACTATTGAAATCTTCCAAAGCGCGATCAATATCGCGAGCTTTGATCTGCGATTCGGCCCCCTGCATGTAGGATTGCACGGCTTCTTGCAGCATACCCATGCGTTCGTAAATGCGGGCGACCTTCTCATAGGGCATGGGGTCATCTGGCTGTAAGGCAGAAACACGCTGATACAGCCGCAAGGCTTCATCATATTGTTTTAATTGGAAATGTGAGAGACCCAGGCTGGCCAGAGCCATGGGGTGATCGGGGGAGACATCCAGCGCCTGGCGGTAAAGCTCAACGGCTTTGTCCCAATCCTGGTCCCAGGCCGCGGAGTGCCCCTGGCTCATCAATGTTTGAAATTGTGCAGAGTCTCCGGTCATGACGGATCCTTAAACCGATAGGATTTGCATACTTCCCCAGTTTACACCACTTCGAGCTTCTGTGAGTAGTGGAATTGACAGGGTAAAGGCATCTTCCATCACTTTTTGTACCAGGCGGGCGGTTTCTTTCAGATCGGCATCAGAAACCTCCAACACGAGCTCATCGTGAACTTGCAGGAGCATGCGTGCGTCCAGTTTGGAACTTTCCAGGGCGGGGGCCATGTGGATCATGGCCAGCTTCATAATATCAGCGGCTGTGCCCTGGATGGGTGCATTGATGGCTTCGCGTTCTTCGCGGTTCTTCATCACCTGATTGGTGGGGTTGGAGAGGTTGGGGAAGTAGCGGCGCCGTCCCAGCATGGTTTCAACATAACCCTGGCGCGCAGCCAGCAGGCGGATGCCATCCAGATAGTCTTTGACGCCGGGGAAGTTGGCGAAGTATTCTTTGACAAAGTTCTCGGCCTCACCCAGGGTCAGATCGGTGGAGCGGCTGAGTCCGAATGCGCTCATGCCGTAGATGAGACCAAAATTGATAGCCTTGGCGCGGCGGCGCTGATCTTTGGTCACCTCGCTGATGGGAATGCGCAAGATGGCCGCTGCTGTGGCCGCATGGATGTCTTGCCCGTGGCGGAAGGCATCCAGCATAGCCTGGTCTCCAGACATATGGGCCACAATACGCAGTTCGATCTGGGAGTAATCAACAGAAAGTAGTTGGTAGCCTTTGGCGGCGGTGAAACCTACCCGAACCTGACGGCCGATCTCTGTGCGGGTGGGGATGTTCTGCAAATTGGGGTTGAGCGAAGCCAACCGCCCGGTAACCGAACCGGTCTGGCTGTAATTGGTGTGCACGCGCCCGGTTTTGGGGTTTATCTGCAGCGGCAGGGCATCCAGATAGGTGGATTTTAATTTGGCCAGTTCGCGGTATTCCAGCAGTTTGTCCACCGCCGGATGCTTGCCAGAAAGCTCGTCCAGCACGGCGGCTGAGGTGGAATAGTGACCGCTGGAGGTTTTCTTGCCCGGGGGATCCAGCTTGAGCGTCTCAAATAGCACCTTGGAGAGCTGCTGGGTTGAATTCAGGTTGAAGGGGTACCCCACCGATTCAAAGACCTCGCTCTGGATCTGGTTGAGGCGTTCGCCGGTCTCTTTGCTGAACTTTTCGAAGAACGGCTTGTCCAGGCTGATGCCAGTGGCTTCCATTTTTGCCAGAACAGGGATGAGCGGCATTTCGATCTCGCTGAAGATCTTCTGGCAATTGTGTGCTTTCATCTTTTCGCGCATCAGGGGCACCAGACGCAGGGTCACTTCTGCATCGGCGGCAGCATATGGAGCGGCTTTGGCGATGGAGACAAAATCCATGGTGGTTTGCGCTTTACCGCTGCCGATCAATTCTTCAATGTGGGTCATGCTAATGCCCAAGAACTCACCGGCCATGTCTTTTAGTCCCAGGTTATGTGAGGCGGGGTCGACTAACCAGGCGGCGATGAGGGTGTCAAAGCTGAGCGGGGTCACTTTCAGCCCGTGTTGTTCCAGCACCAGGGCGTCGTATTTAATGTTATGGCCGGCTTTGGGCAGGCTGGGGTTGCTCATGGCAGGGCGCAGCGCGTCCAGCACCTGGGCGAGGGGTAATTGCTTGCCCTGTTTGTGACCAACGGGGATGTAATAGCCTGTGCCTTCTTTGACTGCCAACGAGATTCCCACCAACTGTGCCAACATGGGGTCGGTGCTGGTGGTCTCGGTGTCAAAGGCAATGAGAGGGGCTTTTTCCAACTCCGCTGCCAGGGTTTTGAGGGCTTCCGGGCTGTCTACAAGGATGGTTTCCGGTGAATATTCATCCGCGATGCCCACCTGTTTGACCTCTTGGCCGAACAGGCTTAATTGCCCGCTGCTGATGCTCTCCCCGCCGTTGAGGCTTTTAACCACATTATGCAGCTTGGGGATGAGGGTGCGGAATTCCAGCTCACGGAAGAGGGCTTCCAACTCGGTGAATTGAATGTGGTCGGTGCGGGCGTCTTCCAATTTGAGGGTGATGGGCACATCCGTGCGGATGGTGGCCAATTTATGGCTCATATAGGCGGAGTCTTTGCCGGCAGCCAGTTTGGTGGCATAACGCGGGGCGATCTCATCAATGTGTGCGTAGACCTCATCCAGTGTTTTGTATTGTTCCAGCAGGGTAACAGCGGTCTTTTCGCCAACGCCGGGCACGCCGGGAATGTTATCTGAATGGTCGCCCACCAAAGATTTATAGTCGATCACTTGCTCTGGCAGCACGCCCAGCGATTCTTTCACTTCAGCGGCAGTGTAGCTTTTGGCATCTGCCAGTTTGGCGCCGGATAGGCTGACCACAATGCGGTCGTTCACCAGTTGCAGAAGGTCGCGGTCACCGGTGATGATCTTGACGCCGAACCCTTCTTTGACGGCCTGAGTGGCAATGGTGCCCAGCACATCGTCGGCTTCGTATCCTTCTTTTTCCAGGCGCGGGAAGTGAAAGGCATCCACCATTGTGCGGATTCGCTCGATCTGCGCGCGTAGATCATCTGGCATCTTTGCACGGGTCGCTTTGTAGCCGTCAAAAAGTTCATTGCGGAAAGTTTTGCCGGTATCAAAGGCAACGGCCAAATACTCTGGTTTTTCTTGTTCCAGTAAACGTAACAAAACACTGGCAAAGCCATAAATCCCAGCGGTTGGCTCACCAGATTGGGTTTGCAATCGGTCGTTGGGGGCTCCGGCGGTGAGTGCAAAATAGGTACGATAAGCCAGAGCATGTCCGTCAATTAAATAAAGGATGGGGGGCATGAGCTTTCCTTCCAGAGATCATTAAAAAGAGGTTGAACGAAGTGAGACCTGTTTCGTTAACTCAATGGTATCGCGCACCAATTGGTTGGATGGTGAATTAGCGCCACTGACGGCCAGGTAGCCGGCAGCCCAGAAATCAGCATTGGGATGTGAGTTCAGCAATTCAGGAAAGCGGTTGAAGAGCCGTTCATTGGTCACATTGCGTACTTCTACGGCAACCTCGCGCACGGTTACAGAAAGTGGGAAGGCAGCCGACCAGGTAAGGTACTGCGGCCGGGTGGAAATGCTGATGAATTCCCAGTTGTTCTCTTTGTGAACCTGCGGCAGGTACTGGTTCAAGATCTCAGCCAGTGGCCGTGTGATGAACTGATCCGGGTTGCGTGGGAGCAAGATGAAGTTATAGCGGAAGAGCAGCTCGTTGGGCTGGATCTCTTCAGTCTGAGGTTCTTGCGAGACAAAATCGCTGAACCATGTCGGCAACGCTTCAGTTTCTGGCAAGGGCGGAGGCGTGGGGGTCGCCTCGGGCGTCTCACTCTCCTCACGCTCCATTGAGATGGGCAAAGGTGGGGGAGTGGGCGCTGCTTCTTGCACAGCTGACGGCTCTTCACTGACGGTAGAGTCGTTTTCCCAGGGGAGTTTGAAATCAAAATCCGGGAAGGCATCATCTGTTGGCAACGGTGCTTGCGGTTGTGGAGGTAATGGCGGGAGCGGGGCCGTTTTGGAGGCGCTGACGGAAGGTTCCCTTATTTCTTCTTGAGGAGATTCGGGTTCAAATGTTCCAGTGGCCTCAACAGCCATTTCAGGTGGAAGATCGGTTTCGTCTTCCAGGGGCTCAATTGCTTTGAAGCCCGGTGGGGGTTCTACTGCGGGCGTGGTTACAGGCTCAGCCACTTCCAACTCAGCAAGCGGATGAGTGGTAGGAGAAGGTTCCTCGGGGTCAGGGGATGGCATATCGGCGATCAACTCGTCAATATGCTGCAATTCTTCTTCACCCAAAACAGGAGACTCTTCCTCATCCAACTCTTCAGTTTCTGCGCTTTCATTCGGTTGTTCACCGGGGATGGGACGGGTTTTGGCTCGCTGCGGAGGGCGTTCATTGGCGGCTGTGGGTGGATTCCCTGCCAGGGTTGCCTGATTGACGCTAAAGCTGTGGCGCAGTTCACCGGTATTGGTATAAAGGCTTAAGAAGCCTTTACGCAGCAGGGTCACTTCCATGCGTACATCATCCAATGAAGCATCTGGTGGGTAGACCAGACCGATGGCAACGTTCTTGAAGAGTGGCACCGCATAGACCAGAAAGGTGACCGTCTCATAGTTCATGCGTAAATAACGGAACAACTCACCAGACTGAATGTTCGTCCAGTAGCGAGTGAGGAAATTAACGATGTTACCGGCGCTCTCATCCGAGATGGCGCCGCTGCCGGCTATTACCTGACCGCGTAGCAGGAGCAAACCCGCTGTGGCAGTGGTAGACCCCAGCAATTGCTCGATCTGCCTGGCGCCGGAATTGGGATCTTCCAACCACATTTCCGGCAAGGTCTTCTCGCTGATATCAGGTGAAGGCTGCTGGCGGGGGATCTCTTTAAAGATGTTGGTGATCTTGCTGATCACTTCAGGGCCAAAGAAGGGCTTGTTTAAAAAGCCGCTGGCAATGAGACCGTTCAAGGCCGGATGTTTTGGATTGTTGTTGGGGGGGTAGACAAGCAATCGCAGGTTGGGCAACAGCGCAGTCAACTCGCGGGCTATGGGTACAAGTGGATGGTCACTGATCTCGGCATCTAAGATGGCCAGATCAAAGGGTTGGCTGGCCGCAGCAGAGAGTGCCTCTTTTGCTGTGGCAGCGCAAATGACAAGAAAGCGTCCCCCCTCTTGAAGGTGGGCGCTGATCTGTTCCAAAAACTCATGATCTGGTGAAACAGCCAGAATCCACTTTTGCATATTAAAAAGTGTATCACGTGAGAGTGCAGGGTGCAAGCAGCCTTACCAGATTGTAATGATTGCTGAGGGCGGATTGATCAAAGCGATCTGACCGTCTGCACAACCGGCGCAACCTGTGGCATAATCAGATTCTGTAAACCATTGACTAAAGGATCAGATGTGAAATTCAATCATATTTGTATCATCGGATTAGGCTATATTGGGCTGCCCACTGCCAGCACCTTCGCCACCCACGGCGTGCGCGTTACCGGTGTGGATAGCAACCCACATGTGATCGATTCATTAAAACACGGGCAGGTGCATATCTATGAACCTGGCCTCGGAGAGGTTGTTAGTGCAGCCATGCAGGGTGGCTTCTTTACCGTTTCTCCTGCCCCTGTTGAAGCAGATGCGTTTATCCTGGCTGTGCCCACCCCCTTTTACGACGACAAGAAGGCAGACCTGAGTTACGTCCGCGCTGCCGCTGAATCGATCGTGCCGGTGCTGCGCCAGGGTAACCTGGTAGTGCTGGAATCTACCTCCCCTCCGCTGACCACTGAAAAAGTGGTGCGCCCCATCTTAGAAAAGACCGGGCTCAAGGCCGGTAAAGATTTCCTGCTGGCTTACTCCCCGGAGCGTGTGCTGCCCGGGCAGATCATGAAAGAGCTCATCGAGAATGCCCGTGTCATTGGCGGCG
>CAZWKK010000007.1:21290-22370 GCA_964634855.1 uncultured Anaerolinea sp. | reverse complement strand
AAAACAGGCTCCCCCTCACCAATGACAAAAGCATCAATAAAAGAAGCCATCGGCTCAGGGTTGTAAGCGGCATGACCGCCTGCGATTATGAGCGGGAATTCAGTGCCGCGTTCTGCAGATCGCAAGGGGATGCCAGCCAGGTCCAGAACGGTAAGTGCATTGGTGTAGAGGGTTTCATATGGCAAGGTGATGCCGAGAATATCAAATTCTTTCAACGGGTGGAATGTTTCAAGAGAATAGAGCGGGATATTGGCTTTGCGCATTTCTTCTTCCATATCCAGCCATGGAAGATATGCACGTTCGCACAGAGTATCTATGCGTTTGTTCAACAATTCATACAGGATCATCACCCCCAGGTTGGGCACACCGATATCGTAAATATCAGGAAAGACCATAGCAAAATGGGTTTTGACACTTTGCCAATCTTTGACCACCTGGTTGAGTTCGCCGCCAACATAGCGGCCGGGTTTTTGCACCCTCGGGAGAATACGCCTGAGTTGTTTGCGGATGAGAGGTTGTGAAGACACCAATAAATCTCCTGAAAACGAATTTGACGCTCAATTGTACCTGAGAATTGCGACAGAAACAGTTGGATTTACAAAAGGCCTTTGACAGTGCCGCCGTCTACGGAGATCATGGCGCCTGTGAGATAAGAGGCTGCCGGAGACACCATAAAAGCTGCGACATTGGCGAACTCTTGCGGGGTGGCCAGCCGTTTGAGAGCACTTTCTGCGGCTTGTTTGTTTACTTCTTCTTCTATAGATGAGGAGTTGAGCTGAGAACGGGATCGCATCAGTTCTTCTACGCGTTCGGTGCTGGTCCAACCAGGCAGGATGGAGTTAAAGCGGATGCCAATCTCTCCCAGTTCCAGCGCAAGCGATTTGGTGAGCCCCACAGTGGCTGCGCGGATGCTGTTGGATAGGATGAGATTGGGAATGGGTTGTTTCACCGAGTAGGAGGTGATGGTGAGCACCGATGGCGTCTGGCTCTTCTTTAAATACGGCAAAGCAGCGCGGATAAGGCGGACGTGGGCGAAGAGGGTCGATTCCACCGCTTTTGCCCAAACCTCGTCTGTAAATG
>CAZWKK010000007.1:12712-21190 GCA_964634855.1 uncultured Anaerolinea sp. | reverse complement strand
TCTTGCAGCCCGATCTCTGAAACAGAAATGTTGAACTCTTTATGCAGGCGCTTAAGAATGGGTTGCAGACGGCTGCGTTTTTCTTTAAGCGACCCACAGCCAGGGAAGTACATTTTGATGGTGAGTAAAGTGAGCATGTGGCCTCCTTAATACAAAAAACTTGCTTTTCGATTGGCGCAAGGTTACAATGCCATCATTAATATAATCTAGATTGTAGAAAAAGAGTATGGACAACGTAGAACAAAAATATCAGAATGCTCTTGATTACCTATATCAATTTGTAGATTACAGTTTGACCAAGCAAGATCGATTGGCTGCCGCCAAGTTCGATCTTCAGCGTATGGTCGATCTGATGCATTTATTAGGGGATCCGCAAAACGCCTATCCGATCATACATGTGGCCGGCACCAAAGGGAAGGGCTCTACCGCTGCGATGATAGCCAGTGTGTTGCAAGCCGCTGGATATAAAACCGGGCTGTACACGTCTCCGCATTTACAGGATTTCTGCGAACGTATTAAAATTAACGGTCAGAACATCTCTCACAATAAGTTGGTTGAGCAGGTGGAGCAGATCAAGCCCTCGGTTGCAAAAATTGATGAATTGACCACCTTTGAATTAACCACGGCATTTGGTTTCAAAGCCTTTGCCGATGCGGGGGTTGAAGTGGCTGTGTTTGAAGTGGGTCTTGGCGGAAGATTGGATGCCACCAATATCTTGTCTCCTCTTGTTTCTGTGATCACTTCATTATCTTACGACCACATGGCTGTCTTGGGGGATACTCTGGCTCTGATCGCAGCAGAGAAAGCAGGCATCATCAAACCGGGACGACCCGTGGTACTGGCTCCGCAAGAAGACAGCGCCCGTAAAGTGGTGGAAGCCATTGCCAGGGAACGCTCAGCTCCACTTACGCTTATCGGTGAAGATCTGCATTACGCTTCTTTACAGCATACTTTTAGTGGCCAGACCATTCAGCTTTGGAAGAAAACCGACCAGGCAAAAATGGATGTGCTAATAGAGAACCCCAATAAATCAGACTGGCAGCCCACCACGCTGGAGATCCCTCTGCTGGGGTACCATCAGGTTCAGAATGCGGCTACCGCATTTGCTGCAATCGAGATTGCACGGTCTGAGGGAATCAAGATCAGTGACAAAGCGATACTTGAGGGATTTGCCTCTGTTGAATGGCCTGGGCGGTTTGAAGTGATCAACGAAAGCCCATTGATGATCGTGGATTCTGCCCATAATCTAGATTCCGCTCTGAAATTAAGGCTGGCACTGGACGACTATGTGGGGGACCGAAAAGCTACCCTCATTTTTGGAGCGTCCGAAGATAAAGATATTAAGGGGATGTTTTCGGTGTTGATCCCACGGATCCACCACCTAATCGCCACGCAGAGCACACATCCGCGGGCAATGCAGGCGATAAAACTGGTAGAATTAGCGCATCAATTTGGCCGTTCAGCTACTGCCACCGAAGATATTCGCGAGGCGTTACAAAAAGCAGTTGAATTGGTAAACGACGATGAGGTCATCATTGTTGCGGGGAGCATATTCGTCGCCGCTGCTGCACGGGAAGAGTGGTTCAAGATGACCAGCACCCCAAATAAGCAAACTACTTGAGGATGTCAATGAAGAACGAAGATTGGAAGAAACGGATCGATAATCCGGAAGAATATACTGCTGCTTTATATCAGCGGACTGATGAACTGTATCAGGTTCCAGATGCAGATACGGACGAGAGCGGGATGATCTTATTGCCGGCGTTGATCATGCGGGACATTGTTGTGTTTCCACGTATGGTTTCGCCGATATTTGTTGTACCAGGCCCCAATTTGGAAGCCATCACTTATGTACAGCGTGAGCCAGGCACCATGCTGGCCTTGATGCTGCGCGATAGTGAGGTGGAAGAACCAGAAATTGGTGATTTTCTTGAGGTCGGCGTTGAAGTCGCCGTCGGCCGGTTGCTCTCTTTGCAAGATGGGAATAATTCGGCGCTTGTTCAGGGGCGCCGTAGGGTGAAGATCGTTGAGATCATCAAAGGTGAACCATTCTGGCAGGTCCGTGGCCAGGTGATAGAAGAAGAGACGAGCACAAACCGCCAAACCGAGGCGCTGATGCGCACTTCTCGGGATCTGTTTGAGCGTTGTGTACAGTTGGATCGTAGTTTACCCGATGAAGCCCATCTGTTCTCCATTAACATCTCTGAGCCGGGCTGGCTGGCCGATATGATTGCCACCGCCATCTCATTGCCATATGATGACCGATTGGAGATCTTAACCATTCTTGAGCCCACCGAACGCTTGAAGAAAGTGAACTGGCTGCTGGCCCAGGAATTGGATGTGCTGCAACTGGAAGATGAGATCCAGACCCGGGTGCAAAGCGAAGTAGACCGGTCACAACGTGAGTTCTATCTGCGCGAGCAACTAAAAGCCATCCAGAACGAGCTCGGTGAGGGGGATGTTTGGGCACGCGAGCTGACCGAGTTGCGCGTTAAAGTTGAAGAAAAGAAGATGCCTGAAGAGGCAAAGAAACAGGCGTTAAAAGAGATCGAACGTCTGAATCAGATGCCGGCCATGGCCCCCGAAGTGGGCATTTTACGCACCTATGTCGATTGGCTGCTCGATCTTCCCTGGGAAGAGATCACAGAAGATAATCTGGATGTCGCCCACGCAGCCAAGATCCTGGAAGAGAACCATTACGGTCTGGGAAAAGCCAAAGACCGCATTTTGGAATACATTGCGGTGAAGAGTTTAAAACCAAAAAAAGAACGTCAGCCGATCTTGTGCTTTGTTGGTCCTCCGGGAACAGGCAAGACCTCCCTGGGCAAATCGATCGCCCTGGCGTTGGGTAGGAATTTTGTACGGCTCTCATTGGGTGGCGTACGCGATGAAGCAGAGATCCGCGGTCACCGCCGCACCTATATTGGTGCCTTGCCAGGACGCATCATCCAGACCATGAAACGGGCTGGTACGCTGAATCCGCTTTTCATGTTGGACGAGATCGATAAACTGGGCAATGATTTTAGAGGAGATCCCGCTTCTGCCTTGCTTGAAGTTCTCGATCCTGAGCAAAATTTTGCCTTTTCGGACCATTATTTGGAATTAGCCTACGATCTTTCGAAGGTTATGTTTGTAACCACCGCTAATAACCTGGGCACCATTCCTCCTGCTTTGCAGGACCGTATGGAGATCATCGAATTCCCGGGTTATATCGAAGAAGAGAAAGTGGAGATCAGTAAGCGCTTCTTGATCCCACGGCAATTGGAAGAAAGCGGCATTGAAACAGAAGAGATCAAGTTTGAAGACAGCGCGCTAAAGAAAGTGATTAGGGAATATACCTATGAGGCAGGAGTGCGTAACCTGGAGCGTGAGATCGGCAAGATCTGCCGAAAAACAGCGCGCTTGAAATCTGAAAAGAAGCACTTTGCCAAGAGCCTGACCACAAGCGCCGTCGAAAAATTCCTTGGCCCGCCACAGTTCTTCTTTACTGAGGCCGAGCGGAAGGATGAAGTGGGCGTGGCGACTGCCATGGCCTGGACCGAGAACGGCGGCGACATCATGCCGATCGAAGTGTTGGTCATGGAAGGCAAAGGCAACCTGCAGATCACTGGTCAGATCGGTGACGTGATGCAAGAGTCTGCTCAGGCAGCGCTCTCGTACATGAAGTCCAGAGTGGAAGAACTGAATTTGGATCCTGATCTGTTCGATCAGATCGATGTTCACATCCATGTGCCGGAAGGCGCCATTCCCAAAGATGGCCCCAGTGCTGGCATCACCATTGCGACCGCATTGATCTCCGCTTTTACTGATCGGCCTGTGCATAAGGAGATCTGCATGACCGGTGAGATCACGCTGCGTGGAAACATTCTCCCAATTGGTGGTGTGCGCGAAAAAGTATTGGCTGCACACCGAGCTGGCTTGAAAACTGTACTTCTTCCCACCAAGAATGAAAAAGATCTGGTGGAAATTCCTAAAAAAGTGCGGGAAGATGTGAAGATCGTGCTGGTTCACCACATGGATGAAGTTCTACAATATGCTCTGGTACCCGGTGAAAACACTGGCAGTAAGATCTTGAATCAGATCAAAGCAAAGAATAAGAAAAAAGAACAAGCTGAGGCGGAAGCCGAAGGCGACGATTAGTTCAGGATAATTTTTCTTAGAGGTGAACATGGAAGATCTCATCCACCTTCAATACCTTGGGCAGGCTGGATTTGTTGTAGAAAGTAATAAACAACGATTTGTAATTGATCCATATCTCTCGAATTACGTGGTAGATGGTGGCATCGGCTCCGCAGAAATGTTCTCGCGAGAGTTCCCTGTGCCTGTACAGGCGGATCAGTTAAAGGGATTACAGCTGGCTTTCATCACACATGATCACGCCGATCATTGTGACCCGCTCACTTTGTTGCCTTTACTGCAACGAAATCCAGATTTGCTGGTTATTGGTACCCGAACCGTGGCAGAGCATCTGGCAAAAGAAGGTGTATCTGCTGAACGAATTTTCGTTCCTGAAGTAGAGAAGATCTACGAACTGAAGGGGACGAAATTTTACGCCGTACCGGCTGCTCATTATGATTTTGGCAAAAACGAGAAAGGTGAGTTCAGTTATTTTGGATTTGTCATTGAAGTCAATGGGCAGTGGTTCTACCATTCAGGCGACACGATCTTGTATGATGGCATGGTTGAAAGCATTTTGAAGCACACGGATCAGATCCGGGTAGCCTGTTTGCCGGTGAATGGGCGTGATGGTTGGCGCGAACGCTTGGGGATGATCGGCAATCTGGACGCTGCGGAAACTCTGCAATTGTCCAAGCTCATCAAAGCGGACGTGATCTTGCCCATGCATAACGACTTGTTCAAAGTGAACCACGTCAACCCATCGATCTTTGCAGATATTGCAGACAGGGTTGCTCCCAGGCAAAAATATCACTTGCTGCAACCAGGTGAAGATTTCTACATTAAATAAAAAATCAGCGGCGCAAGCCGCTGATTTTTCTATGACTTAGTTGTTGTGGCAACCGCAACCGCAGTCGCAGCTTTCATCATCACAGTCGCAATCGCATTCGTCGTCGGCGTGGACGTGGCCATGCTCGAGTTCTTCAGCGGTGGCGGCGCGAATGCCAGCGATCTTGACATCGAATTCGAGGTCTTTGCCGGCCAACGGGTGATTGAAATTGAGGGTAACAGTAGTCTCACCAACTTCTTCGATCACTGCAGAAGTGGCGTTGCCGTCTTCGTCTTCTACCGCTAATTCAACACCCACTTCCAGGGGAATTTCTTCGGGGAAATCAGAAATTTCGATCTCTTCAGTCGCCTCGGGGTCATATTCGCCATAGGCATCTTTGGCCTGGACTTTTACTTTTTTGGAATCGCCAACTTTCATGCCAGCCAGTTCTTTTTCTAGACCGGGGATGATGTTGCCTTTACCCTGAATATAATCGATGGGGCCATTTTCTTCAGAGGAATCAACCACTTCACCAGCAACGGTCAGGGTGTATTCCAGGCTAACGACGAGGTCATTTTCGACCTTAGTAATTTCAGTTTGTGCGCTCAAGTTGTGCTCTCTTTCTCGCGGGGGAATAGGGCTACATTGTATCATAATGTCAAAAAAATATCATATCAGAGGGTCTATAATTAGAAAGAGTTAATCAGAGGAATCATTATGAGATTGATCACTGTTGAAGAGATGAAAGAACTTGAACGACTTGCCGATGAAAACGGCTTAAGCTATAAAAAAATGATGGAAAATGCTGGAACGAGGCTCGCGGAGACCATCCAAACCAGATTTGGCGATTATGAGAACAAATCAATTATTGGATTAGTTGGGGCAGGAAATAATGGTGGTGACACCCTGATTGCTCTGATCTGGCTTTTGGACCATGGTTGGACCTGTTCAGCCATATTGGTAAAGAACCGGCCCGCGGGGGATCTTTTGGTAGATCAATTTATCGCAGTTGGTGGAAAAGTTCTTCCATATGCCCCGACAATTGTTGGCAAAAAAATGCTGGACCTCCTTCACGATCAGAATTTTATTCTGGATGGTCTGATCGGTACGGGATTTAAGTTACCGCTAAAAGAAGAAATGGCTCAATTTCTCGCAGAAATTAAGAAGAACGTACAGAAACAGATTGTGATTGCAGTCGATTGTCCATCTGGGATTGATTGTGAAAGCGGTGAAGCGGCAAGCGAAGTCATTCCTGCAGATCTGACCGTTTGCATGGAAGCGGTGAAGGTTGGGCTGGTAAAATTGCCCGCTTTTAAATTTTGCGGCGAAATCGTTACTGTGCCAATCGGGTTAATAGGTAGATTGAGCGAAAAGAAAAGCGATAATTTTGTCCTCAACGCCCGTTGGGTGTCTGACCACATGCCTAAACGTAAAATGGATGGACACAAGAAATCTTTTGGCACAGTTTTAGTGGTGGGTGGCAGCGCCAACTACCTGGGTGCAGTTACGTTCAGTGGGATGGGTGCATACCGGGCAGGTGCCGGGTTGGTTACACTAGCCACCCCACGTATTGTGCAAATGACCATGGCGGGAAGCCTGCCCGAAGCTACCTGGTTTATCTTGGATGATGAAAATGGCGTGATCTCAGAAGAAGCAGCCACCTTGATCCATGAACCCATGCAATCAGCTTCCTGTTTGGTCGTTGGTCCTGGGATTGGCAGGGAAGAGACCACCCGTAGATTCTTGAGCCGTTGGTTAATGCGGCAAGAATCCGGAAAGAAGAATGCCAGTTTTGGATTTGTACCTAATGAGACGATGAAACCCAGAAAAGAGCCGGTTTTTCCCTCGATCGTACTGGATGCAGATGCCTTGCGTTGGTTGTCAGAGCAACCGAATTGGTCTGAAGATAAAGGTTTGAAACTGGTCCTTACGCCCCACGTGGGTGAGATGGCTGCATTGACTGGATTAACTACTGAGGCGATCCAACAAAACCGAGAAGGTATGGCAGTGGAATTTGCTCAAAAATGGGGGCAAGTTGTGGTGCTTAAAGGGGCTCTCACGGTCATTGCCAACCCTGCGGGTCAATATGCGATTGTGCCAGTGGCCAATTCTGCGCTGGCTAAGGCAGGCAGCGGTGATGCGTTGAGCGGGATCATTGCCGCACTGATCGCTCAGGGTTTGACCCTCTTTGAAGCAGCCTGTGCCGGTGCCTGGATCCATGCCCGTGCAGGCGAATTGGTAGCCCTAGAGCAAGGAAATGAATATTCCCTCCTGGTGCGTGAGCTCCTGACAAAAATTCCCAATGTTTTTGCTGAATTAAATAAAATCACCGCCTGAAATCTTCAGGCGGTGAGGTATGGATTATTCTGCAGAAACTTTCTTGGTTTTGGTCAGTTTCTCTTTGGTGTCTTCCAGAACAACCTGCCCTTTTTCTACAAATTCAGCAGATTTTTCCTGCGCGACCTTGATGAGATCCTGGGCTTTGGCGACTGCATCGTTTGCTGCAACTTCAGCCTTTTTATAGGTTTCATCCAAGGTTTCAGCTGATTTATCATACAGCTCGATGGCTTTCTCTTTGATCTGGGCACGGGTCTGTTCACCAGACTGGGGTGCGTAGAGTAAAGAGACAACGGCTCCAGTGATGCCGCCAACCAAAAATCCGATCAAAAATGTACCGAAATTATCACGTTCTGACATGGGAAATCTCCTTTCCAAACTTTGAAATCGGCTATTTACGGAAAATGTTCATCAGATCCAAAGCTTTTTTCAGCCCAGCCATGTAACCATTTAATTTGATAACTGGCTCGACCAAATTTTCGCTCAGGAAACTGGTTGTTCCCTTTAGAGTATTTACTGTTTCAGTGGTTGCATCCAAAATGGGTTTGACTTCGTTTTGTAATAAATTGATCAACTTGGCCAATTGAATGATCAAAACGACAAGGGCAGCACCCAAGATCATGAATTCTAATGAAAGAACGATGATGAAGATGTCGCGGATCTGAGTTGTAACCGCTGGATTGGCACGAAAGAGGAAGAAGATTGCTGTACCAAGCAGCAGAACCACTAAGACGGCAACCAAAATGACCAACCAGACACGAATCTTTTGCTGGGTTTTCTGAGTTTCTTCAGAAGGAGCTTCTGGGGTTACTGGTATATTTTCGCCTTGTTCTATCATTTTTTCATTATAACATAAAGACAATGATGACAAATTATGTAGGATTCTAATATATGTAAAGATAAGTTTGAAGGAAGACGTTATTTAGGTTAAAATCATAGGTTGCTATGTTCAAAGAGATATTATTGGCTGTTGTCATAATTGGAGTTGTCAGTACAATGGCAAGCACACCCTCAGCTGGTGTTGAGATCCAAACACCACAAACTGCTGATGTGCTAAAAGGTACTGTAGAGGTAATTGGAAGTGTTTCTGAGCCTGATTTCCTTTCTGCTAGCCTATATTATGCCTATGCGGATACTACGGTCGAAACCTGGTTCTTGATCCAGACGATACAGAAGCCTATGAATGCGGATGTTTT
>CAZWKK010000007.1:6264-12612 GCA_964634855.1 uncultured Anaerolinea sp. | reverse complement strand
CTTGGGAAAGTGCAGAGCAAGGCGCTTGTTGGCCAAGGTAAGATCGGGTCCAACAAAGTGATCTTGGTTAAACCTCAAACTTATATGAACCTTTCAGGGCAGGCAGTGAGTGGTCTGCTTAACTTCTATAAGATCAGCGCAGAGCATCTTATTGTGATCCATGATGATATTGATCTGCCTTTTGGCACCATTCGAATTCGACCTGGAGGCGGTTCTGCAGGGCAACGGGGAGTCAAATCCATCATCGAAAAGGTAGGCTCCCAGGAATTTGCCCGTATGCGCCTCGGTGTGGGGCGTCCTCCCGGCCAAATGGAAGCGGCTGCCTATGTGTTGCAACCTTTCACAAAGGAAGATGAAGAGTTCCTGGTCAATTTTCTTGCGAAAGCAGCCGAAGCCGCCAACGAATTTGTCAATAACGGTTTAAATGCGGCCATGAACAAGTACAACGGGACCATTTAGAGGGCTAATTGTTAGACGCCATTCGTAACCATCCAGCTTACGAAAAAGTACTGGATGCGATCAAATTAGGAAAGATCACTGAGGGTTTATCCCTGGCTCGTGCTACACGCTTACCTGTACTGGCGTCGCTCTTATTGGATTTAAACATCCCCATCTTACTGCTTACAGATCGGGCAGACCGTGCGATCACATTGTTTGATGAACTAGGGTTCTGGTTGCCTGATGTGCAACGCTACCATTTTCCTGAACCTACGCCTCTTTTTTACGAACAGGCTGCCTGGGGGGCGGTGACTCGCCGGGACAGGTTGCAGGCTTTGACCGCTTTGGCCATGTACCATCTGCCCGGAGAGAAAAAAGCTACTGAACCCGTAGTGATCATCTCCCCTTTGCGGGCATTAATGACACGCACTCTGCCGCGAAGGGATTTTTTGGTCTCGAGCCGAACTATTAAATTGGGGCAGCAGATCAATCCGGAAGAATTGCTGCGTCAATGGGTGGGCATCGGGTACGAAGCTGTGGATACCGTTCTTGATTTTGGACAATTTTCACGGCGGGGTGGAATTTTGGACGTTTGGGCGCCCTCAGAACCTTTCCCGGCTCGATTGGAGTTCTTTGGCGATGAGGTGGATACCATCCGCCAATTCAATCCGGCAACCCAGCGTACCATCAAAAACCTGGACGAGTTACTGATCTCTCCTGCACGTGAATATCTGGCGGCAAAAGCCGGTACGATCAGCCCTGAAGATGAAAATATTGATGAGTTTTTCCTACCACTCATCCACAAGATGCCAGCTTCTCTGCTTGACTATCTTCCCAAGAACACCCTGATCCTGATCGATGATATTGGCAATATTCAATCCTTTGCAGAAGAGATCGAGGAACAGGCGGTCAAGTTGCGTCAGGAGAGCATTGAAGAAGGTATCCTGACGGAAGATTTCCCTGTGCCGTATATCACATGGTCTGAGTTGATCGACAGCATTCAAGCCATGCGCTGGTTGGAGCTGGGTCGTTCAACCGCAAACACCGTTTCAGATCTGGCAGAGGCTTTTATGCCGGGTGAACGGTACGGTGGCCGCTTAAGTCCCTTTATGGATGACCTCTCTGCTGATTGTCAGGAAGGGATCAATTCATACGTAATTACCCGTCAGCTCTCACGGTTGAAGGAATTGTGGCAGGAGCACAGTGGTGAAATTGAAACAAAACTACAACCCGTTTTCCGCGAAGGCAGCCTGACCGAAGGTTGGGTCCTTTATGAAAATGGTGCCAAAGTTGAACAGATCATTACCGATAATGAGATCTTTGGTTGGGAACGACCCTTGCCCAGACCCAGGATCAAGCAAACACACCAGGCTCCTGAAGCTACGTTCGCTGATCTCAAGCCAGGGGATTGGGTGGTGCATGTAGATTACGGCGTAGGTCGGTTCTCCGGTCTGGTTAAACGCACCCTTGAAGGAACTGAGCGGGAATTTCTGTGTGTTGAATACGAGAATGGCGACCAGTTGTATGTGCCCATTCATCAGGCAGATCGGTTGACGCGTTATGTTGGTCCCGAAGGCACCACCCCAACACCATCCAGATTGGGTAGTCCTGAATGGGCGCAGACCAAACAAACCGTCAGAGAAGCCGTTATTCAGGTGGCACAGGAACTATTGGAGCTTTATGCCAGACGGGAAGAAGCGGTTGGTTATTCCTTTTCAGCGGATGGCGCCTGGCAACAGGAATTGGAAGCCAGTTTCCCATACGTTGAAACAGAAGATCAATTGCGCGCCATTAAAGAAGTGAAACGAGACATGGAAAAAGCCAAGCCCATGGACCGCCTTTTGTGCGGCGACGTGGGTTATGGGAAAACAGAAGTGGCTTTGCGTGCTGCATTTAAAGCTGTCATGGATGGTAAACAGGTGGCTGTGTTGGTTCCGACAACCGTGCTGGCGCAGCAGCATTATGAGACATTTAAACAACGCCTCTCTGCATATCCGGTTTCTGTGGAGATGCTTTCTCGCTTCCGAACACCCAAACAGCAAGATGAGATCATAGCCAAGCTGGCAATAGGTGAAATGGATATAGTCATTGGCACACATCGCCTTTTAACCAGCGACGTAGTTTTCAAAGATCTGGGACTGGTGATCATTGATGAAGAGCAGCGCTTTGGTGTGACCCATAAAGAGCACTTCAAGAAACTGCGAACTGAAGTAGATGTGCTGACCCTAACAGCCACCCCCATCCCAAGAACGCTGTATATGGCTTTAACCGGTGTACGCGATATTTCGGTCATCAACACACCGCCGGCTGAACGGCTGCCAGTGATCACCCATATCGGACCTTATTCACCCAAGCTGGCCAAACAGGCTATCCTGCGCGAAATGGAACGTGGTGGGCAGGTGTTCTTCTTGCATAATCGGGTGCAAACCATTTATGCCATGAAAAGCCACATCAATAATCTGGTGCCAGACGCCAGGGTGGGCATTGCTCATGGGCAAATGGCTGAAGGCGAACTTTCCAAAGTAATGGCACAATTCTCCAGAGGCGAACTTGATGTTTTGCTCTGTACTTCCATCATCGAATCTGGTCTGGACATTCCTAACGCCAATACTCTGATCGTTGATCGTGGCGATACTTTTGGCCTGGCCCAGTTATATCAATTGCGCGGGCGGGTGGGGCGTAGCGCTCAACGCGCTTACGCGTATTTCTTCCGCCACCGCAAAAAAGCGCCAACCCCTGAAGGGCAAGAACGGTTGGAAACAATTGCTGAGAACACCCAATTGGGAGCGGGCTATTCGATTGCGATGCGGGATCTGGAAATGCGCGGTGCAGGTGAGATGCTTGGCATTCGCCAGAGTGGTTATATCGCTTCCGTTGGCTTTCATCTGTATGCCAGAATGCTCAATCAGGCTGTGCAGGAATTGAAGAAAACACAAAAAACAATGGATGCCAATGTAGATGAAAGCTTTGGGATCTCAGCCGCATATATCCCGGTGAGCGTGGATCTTCCATTAGCAGTGGCATTGCCAGCGGAATATGTGTCAGATCAAACCCTGCGTTTGCAGCTATATCGGCGTATGGCCAATTTGCGTGACGAAACCGAATTGGACGCTTTGGAAGAAGAATTTATTGATCGTTTTGGCCCATATACAGATTCTGTACAAAATCTGCTGTATCAGATCCGGGTGAAGTTGAGGGCTGAAAAAGCAGGTTTGGCTTCGGTTAGTGTGGAAAGTGATCAGTTGGTTTTGCGCTTTCCCAATTTGCCGGCCGGGGTAAGTTCTAGGGACCTAAAACAATTCCGCACGGATGTTCGGGTGGGAAAGAACGCTTACTGGATGCCCTTTGATGAAATGAGAGAAGGGTGGCGCGAGCACTTGTTGGACGTTCTCTCTGATATAATGCCAAAATGAATAAAATCCTTGTCATAGAAGATGACCCAAATCTGGCAAAGATCATCATCTCTTATCTTGAAAGAGATGGATTTGTTGTTTGCAGTTCATTAAGGGGCGATACCGGATTGGACATGGTCTTCGTTGAAAAACCTGATCTGGTTCTGCTGGATCTGAACCTACCCGGCATGGATGGTATGGACGTGGCAGCAGAGATCCGCAGAGAGACTGAAACACCCATCATCATGGTCACTGCCAGGGTTGAAGAGACAGACCGGCTTGAGGGGTTCAGCAGCGGGGCGGATGACTATATCAGCAAGCCGTTTTCGCCCAGAGAGTTGGTGGCAAGGGTAAAAGCCGTACTGAATCGAAGCAGAAAGAGCAAAATCTCTCAAGAAAAGATCGTTTTTGGCGAGTTGGAGATCGATGGAGAATCTCATGAGGTGTTGGTAAATAGAAAAAAAATCGATCTCACACCAACTGAGTACCAATTAATTTTTGCAATGGCTTCTGCGCCAGGTCGGGTTTTCAGCCGGTTGCAATTGCTTGAAGCGCTGGATAAGGGCGTGTTTGAAGGATACGAACGCAGTATTGATGTTCACATCAAAAACTTACGCAGTAAAGTAGAACCTGATCCAAGAAACCCTCACTTTATTGAGACCGTTTTCGGGGTTGGCTATCGTTTTAGAAAAGATAAATAGGCTTACTATGTCTTTAAGAAGCAAAATGATCCTGGCATTTGTTCTGCTCGTTCTTGCCGTGGCGGGCAGCTTGATCGTATTTATCGGACTTGATAACGCCAGACAGGTACGAAATTTTATTCTTCGCGGTGGTGTGTACGGCGTACAGGAAACGGTGGATGACCTGGAAGCTTATTACGATCAGCACGGTTCTTGGGATGGTGTTGATAGCTTATTAGCCAGTCAGATGTCGATGCCTATGATGGGCAATACTACTCCCGGCAACGGCTTGGCCAGGGGAAATCAAATGGGGCCGGGCAGACGGGAGCCATTCACCCTGACTGATGCCAACCTGGTGGTTGTCTGGAGCTCCAATGGTGAATCGGTGGGCGAGACCATAGCCAACCAATCCAAGAACAATGGAATCGAATTGACCAGTAATGCTGGGGTAACGATTGGCTATTTATTTGTTTCTGGTAGAACCGCATTACAGGCATCCGAAGTCTCGCCATTACTTGCAACGTTACGAAATACCTTAATCCGAGTGAGCTTGATCGCGACGTTTTTAGCGATCCTCTTTGCAATTTTATTTACCAACAAACTTACCAAACCGATCAATGATCTGACCAGCGCAGCAAAGACTTTATCTCATGGGAATCTAACTGTGAGGGTAAATGAAGCAGGAAATGACGAGATCGCAGTTTTGGGTAGATCATTTAACGAGATGGCGGACTCGCTGCAACAATCAGAAGAACGCAAAAAAGCGATGACGGCGGATATTGCACATGAATTACGTTCACCGCTGGCTGTGCAACGCGCCCAGATCGAGGCCATGCAAGATGGCATCGTTCCGATGACTGTAGAAAGCCTGCAAACGGTGCTTGACCAAACGAACTTCTTGGCCCGGTTGGTTGATGATCTGAGAACTCTAGCGCTCGTGGATGCTGGAGAATTGCCGCTAGAAAAGAATGAGATAAATCTGGTAGAACTGGTGGGGCAAGTGGTAGACCGGTTCCAGCCGAAGGCAGCGCAGCAAAGCGTCGATTTGCGCATAGACAAGCTCGAAGTGGCGAGAGAGCTTACTATCCTGGCTGATTCAGACCGGATTGTGCAAATCTTTAGTAATTTGATCAGTAATGCTTTACACCACACCCCTAAAAATGGCCAAATACGGCTTTCGATCTCAGAGGATGATGCGAACATCATCTGCTCTGTGCAAGACAGTGGATGTGGCATCAAAGAAGAAGACTTGAACCATCTATTTGAACGGTTTTATCGTGGCGATAAATCGAGAAGCCATGAGTTTAGCAGCACTGGCCTTGGTCTTTCTATTGCCAGAAACCTGGCCAGAGTCCATGGTGGTGATTTGAAAGCAGCGAATGCTCAAGAGGGCGGGGCTGTGTTTACCTTGACGTTGCCCAAAATGTTGAATTAGAAAACAAGTTGAACAAGTGTGCTATAATTCTTTTGATAGAGTAGACATCAAGAGGATGATTTATGGATTTTAAACTACATGCCCCCTATAAACCAACCGGCGATCAACCGGAAGCGATCCATCAGTTACTCGACGGCTTAAAGGCAGGGTACCGAGATCAGGTGCTGTTAGGCGCCACCGGCACCGGGAAGACCTTTACCATGGCCAATATTATCGAGCAGATGCAGATGCCAGCCTTGATCATGGCACACAATAAAACCCTGGCAGCTCAACTTTATTCGGAATTCAAAGAATTCTTCCCAGAGAATTCTGTCGAATACTTTGTCTCTTACTATGATTATTATCAGCCGGAGGCGTATGTCCCCAGGCAAGATCTGTACATTGAGAAAGAAACGGATATCAA
>CAZWKK010000007.1:0-6164 GCA_964634855.1 uncultured Anaerolinea sp. | reverse complement strand
ATGTTCCATGGTGACCAGTCGCGCAAGAGCACATTGGTGGAATACGGCTTCCGCTTGCCTTCAGCCATTGATAACCGACCCTTAACATTCGATGAGTTTAAGACTCACATGGGTTACACCATCTACACATCGGCCACTCCCGCTGAATTTGAAATGGACCGTGCCAACCAGGTGGTGGAACAGATCATTCGCCCGACGGGTCTGGTCGATCCAGAAGTAGAAGTAAGACCCACCAAGGGGCAGGTAGACGACTTGTTTGGGGAGATCAAGCAGCGCACTGAACGGGGAGAGCGGGTTCTTGTAACCACTTTAACCAAACGGATGTCTGAGGACCTGACCGATTACCTGACGGAACTTGGCGTGAAGGTTCAGTACTTACACTCAGAAGTGGAAACACTTGAACGTGTAGGGATTCTACGCGACTTGCGCCTGGGTGTTTTTGATGTGCTGGTGGGCATCAATTTACTGCGTGAAGGATTGGACCTGCCCGAAGTATCCATGGTGGCCATTTTGGATGCCGATAAAGAAGGGTTCCTACGTTCAGCGACGGCACTGATCCAAACTATTGGGCGGGCGGCGCGTAACGTCAACGGCAAGGTGATCATGTATGCGGATAAGATGACCGATGCCATGACCAAGGCCATTGAGGAAACGAATCGTCGGCGTGCCAAGCAAATTGCTTATAACGAGAAGAACGGCATCAAGCCGTACACTATAGTCAAGGCTGTGCACGATATTACAGAGCGATTAACCCTGGCACCGGCAATGGCTGCTGAGGGAAGGGGTGAGTATAAAGCTGGCAAGGGCACGCCCTCGATTCCTGAAAAAGAGATCAAACGTCTCATCGCAGAGATGGAGAAGCAGATGCAGCAGGCAGCCAAAGATCTGGAGTTTGAACAGGCAGCCGTGTTTAGGGATCAGATCCTGGATCTGCGCAACTTGCTGGCTGAAGAATCGAATTTGCCCCCATGGAAGAAAGCACGGCTTATGGCGGGTGAAGTGGATTAGAACTTTTACAAGGTGTTAACACTTGATTAAACAATCCTAAATCATTCCGGAGTATGCTGGATTCAAGAAAGAACAAAGGATGAAAGGAGATAACAATGTTAGCCACCTTAAGTAAAAGAGAAAAATTCTGGAGTACACTTCAACAACCGGTCTGCAATTCAAACCATTCAACCAATACACTACGTTTTTTATCTGCGTTGGATAATGAGTGGAAGATCATCACTGTGCAATTGAAACCCACATGGGATCAGTCCGGTTTTGTTTACAGGATCCTTTTGAGCGATAAAACAAACCGCAAGATAGAAGAATTCATCTTGCCGAGGACCAAAGAGAATGAAATTATCCTGGAACGGTATGATCTACTCCCTTGCGCAAAATAGGCAAGGGAGTTTGTTTTTATTCAGTGGGCAAAAAGCTGAATTGTTCATATAAGCCGAGAGAGTGAGACCACTCGGCTTTTACATTGGTTACTATTGAACGACTCGGTCCGATATTTAGGTGCTCCACAAGCTTATCTAGATTAGGCTTTTCGCCCTCAGCAGTCAGCTCAACGGAGCCATCGTAACGATTACGGACCCAGCCGGTAAGTTTGTATTTATCAGCGCATTCTTTAACGAAGTATCTAAAGCCAACCCCTTGAACGTGGCCTTCAACAATTACATGAACACAGTTGATCTCATTTATTTGGGTCATGTTCTTCTCCCGATCGCTGACTAATCTTTTTGTGGTTACGAATCAAAATTAGCCCCAGGGTCAATGCCAGGATTAAGATAAAGATGGGCCAATAATCCTGCCAAGACGCAGATGGTTGACCTTGTGTCAGGGATTCACGCTGCCAATCTGATTCAAGGGTTCCCAGATCTATAGCGAACACGTTCTTGACAATTTGTTGGCAGCTCAAGCCATTGCCTGAAGCAGATAAGATGGCAGCAACTTTATCTTGACCGAATTTCTGGATCAAGAACTGGGTGAAAGCTGCCGATTCAGCGTAAGCAAGAGTCTGCTGACCTGGTTCTGTGGGAAAAGCACTGCAAAGTTGATCAATTTGTAAAAGGGCATTGTTTTGCACAGCCTGGCTTAAAACCCTTGCCTGGTTCGAATCTTTGTAATTCTCAGAGAGGGTGGCCAAACCTTCGATCAGCCAGGTGGGGACTGATGAATAATTCGATTGGCTGACCTGATATTCCAAAAGATGCGTGATCTCATGGGGAATTTGCCGCTCCAGATTAGCGGTATTCGTCAGATCATCTGATAACGAGATCAAGATGGTGTTTGACTCAAGCAAGGCCGTGCCAGAGACGCTCTCGTTAGCTGATTTACCAGCGGCATCTTGAAGAGAGATACTATCAGGGTAAACATAGATCTTGATGGGCAATTTTGGTGAGATGGGTAACAGGGTGGTGGCACTCTTTAGGCCATCTAGACCCAAAGATTGGATCTTTTCGCCAAAAGAAGGATCATTTGTTGACCAATAGACCTCGAACCATTTTGATGAAGAATTCTTCCATTCGTAGTGATTGTCTGTGTAATCAAACCAATAGGTGGGACTGGTGAATTGAGATCCATCTATCAGAGAGAACACAAACCAATAATAGATTCGGGAGAAAGGGAGCGCGTCTATTTGCTGTGGGATCAATTGTAGAACGAAATCAGACTCATTTCGCAGGGTAAACTCTTGCTGATAGGTCTGGTCATTTTCATACTGGAAAATGATCCCGGCTTTGGCCACTTTTTGTGGTGAGCTCAACGAGCCAGAAATATTGATGCTCTGGTTAAATTCGTAATTGACCTGGACGTTTATTAAACCAACTTCTTGCCGGGGTAGAAACCCTGACAAGAAGTTTTGTCCGAGAATGAGAAAGGTCAATAGCCAGCGCATCAATAACTCAACTACTCGTCTTCTTCATCGTCAATTTCAATATCATCCAGATCCTCAAATTCTTCAGATTCTTCGGAATCGTAGTCATCTTCCAAATCATCTTCTTCGTCGTCATATCCAGAAGGTTCTCTTGTATTGACATTTGGGTTTCCAAAGCCCATCATGCTCATATTATCCAGGTCACTGCCAAGTTCAAGATTGTCCAACCCTTTTTCTATCCACTCGATCTCTTCTTCGTCTTCCGAGTTTTCCAAAAGATCAGCGAATTTCTCTTTGACAGCATCGCCGCCGATAAGGGAGAGTGCCCAGATGATGGCATACCTTTTTTCCATGTCATCATCGGTCTCCTCCAACTTATCCAACAAAGCGTCTCTAGCGTCATCCACGGCCAATTCTCCGGCAGCGCGAATGGCTTCAAATTCGATCTCAGAATCAGTGGATTTCAGATGTTCCATGACAAAACTCGACCATTGTTCATCTGCAGAGCGGCCAATGGCATAGAGAGCAGAGGTGATCCACTGGGAATCATTGCTGTTGAGGGCTTTGTGGATCATTTCGGGTACTTTGGGATGGCTGGAAAAGCCAAGTGATTCCAGCGCCCTGCGGCGAACCATGGGGAGGTCCTCACTGTTAAGCACATCCAAGAGGTTCTGCACATTGGAGATGCGAATTGCATCTGGGATGGATTCCAATTCGCCTAAATACACAAATTTTCCCAAGGCAAATGCGGCGGCCGCACGAACATCTTCTGCTGGGTCTCCCATCATGAGCTCGGTCAGGATAGGTACCAGGTGATGGTCCTCGTTTTCCCAAAGAGCACGAATGGCTAAAACTTTGACTGCCGGATCGGGGTCAGCGAGGCCTACCTTTGCCAATTCGTCAAAATTCACCAATGTGTCAGATTCAGCCACATTCTCAAGATCTTCAAAGAGGGCTACTTTTCGATCTCTGTCAATCTCGGGCCAAACTTTGATGAGGCTGGAGAGGTCGCTTCTGGAAAGATCGGAAAATCGGCGCCAATATTTTGTGGGAAAGGGATGCTCTTTGTCTAAAAGAGCGTTGATCACTTCGTCAATTTTTATTTTTATATCGGTCATGTTCACTCACACAAATTAAGGTAATTTTACAGGATTGATGATGTCATTGATGATCAGTACAACCATTAAGATCATTAACAGCGAATATCCGATCATATGAATTCGGTTTTCTAGTTCGGGGCGAACCTTCTTTTTGAAAAGTAATTCCGGCAAGACAAACAAGATACGCCCGCCATCCAAAGCTGGAATGGGAAGTAAATTTGTAAAACCGAGGGCAATTGAAAGAATGGCAATGAGTGAAATAACATTCAGCCCTGCATTCTCTGGATGAACAGCGGCTTCTTGTTGATCAGAGGTTTGTACCTGATTGTAGATATCATAAAGCCCGACCACACTAACCATTCTGGCATTGCTGGGCTCGATTTGGCCGCGGATCAACTTCACCGGTAGCATGATCAATTGATATCCCTGATCCATAGTGGTTAGAAAAGCTGCAGGTACCGCTTGGAGAATCGTTACAGGTTTGGTGGGATTGCTGATCTCCACCCCCATGGCCCCTTGCCCTTGGGGTGGATTCTTGCGAGGGGTCAGTTCAACCTGGATCTCTTTGCCCTGACGAAGGATGGTAAGGTCGGTTGCTTTATCCAAATTTTGGGAGATCAGCAGTGTAAGGGAATCCATGCTGGTGACTGGCGTGTCGTTAACGGATTTGATGATGTCGTTTGCCTGAAGGCCTGCAACAGCTGCTGGCGAATTTTCAGCAACGCCTGAAACCTGAACAGTTGTTGTATCAGCGGCACCAACGCGCATGATGATATAAGTGATCAGGATCATGCCCAGAAGGAGGTTCATGATCGGTCCGCCCAAAAGGGTGAGGAACCTTCTGCCAGGTTTGGCAGCTGCAAAGCTTCCAGGTTCCTTGTCATCACCGCTTTCGCCCTTCATACGGCAGAATCCGCCAAAAGGGATCCAGTTAAGGGTGAAATCAGTATTTTTCCAACGGAATAAACGAACCATTTTAGGAGGATAACCGAAGCCAAATTCTTCCACCTCTATTCCTGAGAGGCGGGCAACGATAAAGTGGCCAAATTCATGGAGAAATACCAGCACCCCAAAAACCAGAACGAATTCCAGGATCGAAAGTGCTGAGTTGAGTATTGTTGTCATAATATCCTTATCTGCAGTTAACAATAAAGCTTCTGGAAATATTATAGCCAGAATCGTTTTTGTTTTTCATTAACAATTTATAAGCCTTGAATTAGATCAATTTGGCCGGGCCGCCTGGATGGGATGCCAGCACATCCAAGACATCCGGCAACGAAGACAGGCGTTTTTTCACTTCAGGAGCATTTTCTTCCGGACAAACAACATGAACATTTGCACCAGCGTCCAGAGTGTAAGCGACCGGAATTCCGGTTTTTCGCCATGATTGCACGGATTTGATGATATTGAGTGTAGCCGGTTCCCAGAAGAAAAGGGCAGGGTGAGAGGTCATCATCACAGAATGCATCATGTTACTATCCAACTCGATGATCTCCGCCAGGGCTTGAAAATCACGTTTTTGAATCGCATTTCGGCAAATATCCAATCGGCGTGGAGTATCAGCAACGCGGGCCGCCTGAAATGGGCTGCTGGGTGCACGCGAATGCCCCTCAGTTGAACCAACTTTCTTCTCTTTATCTTCTACGACGGCAATGCAGTCCACCAGGTTCCAGTGATCCGGAGGGGCAATGGAAATCGCAAAAGAATCCAAGTCCGAATCACCTTTACGCCATTCGGTAAAGCCAGCAGGGATGGAGCGGCAGGCAGAGCCAGATCCTCGGCGGGCCAGTCGGGAGAGGCTGGATTCAGGCAAATCCAACCCCAGGGCACCTACTGCGGCCAAAGACAGGGCAGCAAATGCGGCAGCTGAAGAGGCAATTCCTGCGCCGGTGGGAAAATTGTTTTCACTCAATACATGAACGGGAGTTGAAATACCACGAAGGCCACGGATGAGATTGATATGCGAAATGACGCGGTCCAACGCTGCGCCTGATTGCCGCTTGCCATTGAGGTCAAACATGTCTTTTGGAAAGGACGTGTCAAAAGTTACGCGCGTCTTCGTCTCTAAGGCTGCCAGATTCATGGATATGGACCCGTTGGCAGGCAGACGTAAGGCAGAATTTGAATTTCCCCAATATTTTATGAAGGCGATATTGGGGTGAGCAACGGCTGTGGCAGTATAGATAGGCATTCAATAG
>CAZWKK010000006.1:0-22558 GCA_964634855.1 uncultured Anaerolinea sp. | reverse complement strand
ATGCCTGTGTGGTTGTAATCAGAGCCTGAGGCTTCCACGTATGGATATTTGAAAATGAATGGATTGGAAGTGACCAAACGCAATTCTGAGGGCTCGATGCCTTGCAAGGGGGAACCACCGGCAGTGACCAAAGGGAGTTGAGTTGCAGTTGGGGTGGGGACAGATGTGGCTGTTGGTGCAATTGTTGGCGTATTGGTAGCAGGTACCTCAGACGGAACTTGAGCAGTTGCGGCTGATCGGCTGCAACTGCTCAGTGTAAGGACAAGAAAGGCTAAAAAGAAAATCTTTTTCAAAAGTGTTACCCAATCAGACAAGCTGTTCCACAAAGACGCTCTTTTCGGACGCCACTTTGTCTTCCTGATAGCTCAATTTGCAGGTGAGGGTCAGCGGTAAGGGCACATTTAGATGGCGAATATGCAGTGTAAAATCGATACGGCTGCCAAAATTCTCAATGATGGTGGAGCGGCTTACCTCATCCTTGTTGGCGTCCAGCAGGATCATTTCGAGATCCGGGCGGGTGGAATCAATATCTAGTTCAACTGAAACCTTCACCCGTTTCTGGTCAGGGGAAAGAACGCCAACAAGCGAGGTGATCTTGGCGGGGGTTTCTGGGAGTTCTCTTTTGCGTACCGGTAAGGGAGCGTCTGTCATGTTTTTCCTTTAATGACGGTTCAATTACTTTATTTTACGATCTTTCGACATTCCATATAGAAACGTTTTTCATGTGCTTCGCCCATGGAGAAGGTTTTGCGCGGCAAAGCGCCATCCAGGATCACCGTTTTGAAGAGATCGCTCTTGGGCATGCCAGGCAGATAGAAGCCGGCACAATCTTGCCCGGCACCAAGCTCACAAACGGGGTCTTCGCCATGAACATAATCGATCTGCCCTGCCCAGCCGGATTTTAGCCAGTCATCCAGGAATGCTTGTAATGTTCCAACGGGCAGATTGCTCTTGGGATTTTTTACAGAGACTATTTCAAATCCACTTGAGGTGATCAAGCCAAAGCAGTGCGCGTCCGGTTGGCCGGCTTTGACGGCCTTTACCATCTCCAGGCGGGTACTGGCCTTGCTAAAGGAAATGTCGGCGCCATAAAATCGGTGTAAGGCTTGTTTGGCATCTTGCTTGGTGTTGAAGAGCACGCGGTGAATGGGCTCAAATTCGAGGCCTTTATCGTGAACATTTTCTATCTCAACAAGCGCATACCGGGCAGGATGGTCCATTCCCACGCTGGGTTTGAGAGTTTCCCAAATTGATTTGGCTGTGGCGAGTGAGTGGTTGCCATCACCAACAGCAAATAGTAGAACGCCCTGGCTGGCATCAACGCCGTATTTGGCCTGGAAGACCTCAGGTTTGGCCAGCTCTTCCAAATTCTGCAGGACCATTTTTTCCAATTCAGGGTCATTCACATAGCGTCCGGTTAGGTGGCCGCTGTGCTGCATCAGGTCAAAGTCGTAGGCGATGGGCAAACGGGCACTGGCATTCTTGAGGGAGGTAAAGATCTTATCCGCTGGGTCATCAATGAGTACGAGAATATGCGGCAATTCCAAAGTGGCGCCCTGGCGGATCTTAATACGCGGCGGCAGACGGTCTAAAATGGTTCCCTCGGTGGCGCGGATGAGTGACTGAGAACCTTTGTTGAAATCGTACTTTTCCAGATCGAGAGCCAGCATTAAGCCGCGGCGGGTTTTGCCGTCTACACTTCGTTCCACATAGATCAACCCCTCATGCTGAACAAGCAATCCTTGCTTTACATAATCCAGCATTGTAGCCTGGGTAGTCTTGAGGCGAGCTTGTTCTTCAGGTTTGCCCAGAAAGACTTCTGGCAAGATCATGTTGTAAGTGGAGGGGGAGTCTCCTACCAGATCGGCAACTTGCTGCCAGTATTCTGGTTGAGAAGTAAATTGGTCGCAGGCGATGACAGACCATTTGGTCAAATCGGTTCCTTCAACCGGGAGAAGAATATCAGCGATCTGTACACCAACTTTGGGAAAGTTTCGCATGAAGCCCTCTTGATATTAGGATGTACTTCATTTTACCAGATGCCCAATTAAAAATCCCCCGCTGAACGCTGATAACGTTCAAACGAGGGAGTTTGTCAATCAAATGAAGTGATCTACATCCCGATCATGTAGGCAAGCCCCAGCGCACCGGGGCCTGTGTGGGTACCCAACACAGGGCTGATATCGGAGATGAGGGTTTCGCGCACCAGTGAGGAGGAGAATTTTTTAATTGCCTTGTTGAGGAGCAGGTTTGCTTCTTCAAAGGCGTTGCCATGAATGGCACACAGTCTAACAGGTCCGGGTTCATTGCTCAATTTGGCGTCCACCAATTCAAGCAGACGATCAATGGATTTGTTCATGGTGCGTACACGTTCCACGGCTTCAATTTGGCCATCTTCAAGACCCAGGATGGGTTTGAGATTCAACACGGTCCCCAAAAATGCCGCCGCCCCGCCGATACGTCCACCGCGTTGGAGAAATTCCAGGGTGTTCAGGGTAAAGAACACACCCGTTTGCTCCTTCGCTTTTTCGGCAACGGTTTTGCAGTCTTGCAATGACCCGCCAGCGGCAGCCACACGGGCAGCTGCCATAACCTGAAAGCCCATTGCCATGCTGGCGCTGAGGGAATCCACCAGTTCTATCTTGGCAGTGGGAAATGCCTGTTTGGCTTGAATGGCCGAATCAAGGGTGCCTGAAAGCTTGGACGAAATATGAATGCTTAGGATCTCATAACCCTCTTCAATGAGGCTTGAATATGCCTGCTTAAATTCCTCAGGGGTTGTTTGCGAGGTGGTGGGCATGGTGGGTGATTTTTGCAAACGCTGATAAAACTCATCTGGCTGGATATCTATACCATCACGCAAGATCTGATGATCCCAGATCACCTGTAAAGGCAAAACCCGGATGGGATTGTTCTGCATCAGCTCTGCAGGAATATTTGATGTGCTATCGGTCACGATCATTACTTTAGACATTGTGGAAGTTCCTCCAAAAATTATTGACCATAAATATGACTGATATAACCCTATTTATTTCAAAAAGTTACCCAAAAATTTGAATTAATTGGCGAATTGTTAGGGATTCATAATTTTCTTTTACGAGACTGCACCTTCCATTAATATGTAGAATGGCTTGACCGTAGGGCTATTCAAGGCTAAAATCCTACCCTGACTGCCTGATGAAGGCGGATATTTTGTTTGATTTCGGTGAACTGTGTTTGAGAATCTGACCGGACGACTGAACGATATTTTCCAACAATTGAGGCGCAGAGGCAAACTCTCTGAAGCTGATGTTGATGCTATGCTGCGCGAAGTGCGTCTGGCTTTATTGGAAGCAGATGTTAATTATGCCGTGGTCAAAGATTTTGTCGCCAGAGTTCGAGTCCGCGCAGTGGGGGCAGAAGTCTCCAAAGCATTAAATCCCGCCCAACAGGTCATCAAGATCGTACATGAAGAGCTAATCCAGACCCTGGGTGAACCTGCTCGCCTCAATTTGACCGGCATCAAACCATATGCGGTCATGATGGTAGGTTTGCAGGGTTCCGGTAAAACGACGGCCACAGCCAAACTGGCCAAGAAACTCCGCTCAGAAGGTGAACGTGTATTGCTGGTTGCTGGTGATCCCTATCGCCCGGCCGCCGTGAAACAATTGCAGACCTTGGGAGAAAAGATCGGGGTGGAAGTTGTGGCAGATGCCACCCTCAAACCCCCTGAGTTGGCTGCCCGCGCTTTTGATAAAGCTGCGAAGGGTGGTTATACGGTGGTCCTCATCGATACCGCCGGTCGCTCTCAATTGGACCAACCTTTGATGGATGAATTGCAGGCGATCACCAAAAAGGTGCGCCTGGTAGATATTTTGCTGGTCGTGGATGCGATGGTGGGTCAGGAAGCCGTGCACATTGCTGAGGGCTTCCGTGATACCGTCATGATAACCGGCCTGGTCATGACCAAAATGGATGGCGATGCCCGTGGCGGCGCAGCCATTTCAGTACGCAGTGTTACCGGCGTGCCCATCAAATTCTTAGGGACAGGCGAAGGCGTGGATGCGCTGGAAGCCTATGATCCCGGCAGATTGGCGTCGCGCATTTTGGGAATGGGTGATATGATTGGATTGATCGAAAAAGCGGAAGCTGCGTTCGATCAAAAGAATCAGGAAGAGCAAGCAAGCCGCATGCTTAAGGGCCAATTCACCCTTGAGGACTTCTTGCAACAATTGAAGCAATTGCGTAAAATGGGACCGTTGAGCCAGGTGATGGATATGTTACCTGGTGGATTGGGACAAGCTGCCAAGAACGTTGATAATGCAGAGGCAGAGGCTCAGCTTAAGAAGACGGAAGCCATCATCAGTTCGATGACCCTCAAAGAGCGGCGCAACCCCGATATTTTGAACGCCAATCGTCGCCGTAGAATTGCCAGAGGGTCCGGTACCGATGTTCAGGATGTGAATCGAGTAATGAAGCAGTTCAGAGATTCACAGCGATTGCTGAAAACCTTACAGAAAACAGGCGGGAAGGGAATTTCCCGTATGTTCAAGTGATCAAAATGAAACGGCGGTTAAGCGCCCCCTTCAGCGCCCCCTCGCCACGTGGAGTTTTTACGGTCACCTCAAATTTGATCATTTACTAAAACAGGAGACGTGCTCGATGGTTAGAATTCGTTTACGCAGAGTTGGCATGCGACACCACCCCAGTTACCGGATCGTGGTTGCGGATATTGAAAGCCCCCGCGATGGTCGCTTCTTGGAGATCATTGGAACTTATGATCCCACCAGTGATCCCTTCACCCTTGAGGTGAAAGAGGATCGTGTCTATGAGTGGATGAAGAACGGTGCAGTTCCCAGTGAATCTGTCAGCCGCATTTTCACCAAAGTAGGCCTCTTGGATCGCTTTGCGCGTTTCAAGAAGGGTGAAGCCCTCGAAGGCTTGCTCGCAGAGTCCAAAACTGCATTTGAAAAACACGCTGCCAAAGCCTAGTGTTTGGCGATGGTAAGGCCTCTCAAGGAGGAGCTGTGAAAGAACTGATCGAGTACATTGCGCTGGCGCTCGTTGATGACCCCTCACGTGTGGTTGTGAACCAATCACGCAATGGTGGTCGTGAAAGTCTTGAGCTGCACGTGGCCAAAGAAGATATGGGCCGCGTCATTGGCAAAAGCGGTCGGGTAGCAAATGCGATGCGTATTCTTTTACGGGTCGCTGCAGCGCGTGAAGGGAAACAGGCTTCACTGGATGTTGTTGAACCGAGATGATGAATCCTTCAAGTTCTAACAACGCAAATCAAACTCAAACAGGCTCGCCCAAGTCGGGCGAGCCTGTGTTGATTGCCGTTGGCAAGATCCGCCGCCCTCATGGGGTAAAAGGCGAGGTCATTTTTGAGCCGTATCCTGAGTATGCCGTGCGGCTGAAAGCCGGCAAGATGGTATTTGTCGGCAAGAAAAAAGAAGCCTATTCACTGCGTTCTGTACGCAGTATGGATCAGAATTTTCTCATTGCCTTTGACAGCCTGAACGATTGCGATCAGGTAGGTCACATGCGCAATGCTGTACTTTACTTGCATTCGACCGAACTAAACCGCTCGCAAAAGGGCACGCACTACCCACACGAAGTGTTGGATATGCAGGTTGTAGATGAAAGTGGTAAGTTACTTGGCACGCTGGTAGAAGTGTTGGTCACGGGGGCGAATGAAGTTTATGTGATCAAAAAGGCGGAAGAAGATGAAGAGATCCTTCTCCCTGCCATCGAGGATGTGATCCTTGCAGTCGATGAAGAAAAACGAGTGATCACGGTCCGCCCCCAAATTTGGGATTAGAATTTACCTGATGGACGAAAAAGCTTACTGGGTGGGATTTAATCTGGTGCGCGGCGTTGGAGCCGTGCGGGTCAAAAATCTACTGGATCATTTTGGTAAACTCGAGATCGCCTGGGACGCACCTGCCGGTGCGCTCATTTCGGCTGGTCTGCCCACGCGGGTGGTAGAAAACTTCCTGGTTGTTCGAAAGCAAGTGAATCTTGAGGTGGTGATGCAGCGCGTCGCCGATTCTGGCGTTCAGGTCATTACCTGGGATGATGCGATCTATCCACGCCGCCTTAAAGAGATCGATCAGCCCCCGCCAGTATTGTTTGTGCGCGGTTCGATCAATGTTGAAGATGATTGGGCGGTTTCTGTGGTGGGCACCCGCCGTGTAACCCCCTATGGTCGTCAGGTGGCCAGTGAGATTGCCAGATACCTGGCTCAGAACGGTGTCACCGTGGTCAGCGGGTTGGCAAGGGGGGTGGATGCCATTGCGCATCAGACGGCCATGCAAGCTGGTGGACGAACCCTGGCCATTTTGGGCAGCGGCGTAGACACCATTTATCCGCCGGAACACCGCAAACTGGCTGAAGATATTTCCCGTCAGGGAGCGGTCATCAGTGATTATCCGCTTGGTACCCAACCGGAAAGCCGAAATTTTCCTCCGCGTAATCGCATCATCGCTGGGTTGTCTTTGGCCACCATTGTGGTGGAAGCCGGTGAAACCAGCGGAGCCCTCATCACCGCCGAATTTGCTGTGGAGCAGGGGCGGGATGTCTTTGCCGTGCCTGGTAGCATTCTCACACCGCAAAGCGAGGGCACCAATCGCCTCATTGAGCAGGGAGCTCGTCCACTATTGCGCATGAGTGAGATACTGGAATCGCTCAAATTGGAGCAGATTCCAGAAAAGCAGGCCAGTCGGAAGGCAATTGCTGCCAGTCCTGAAGAAAATCGGTTATTATCGTGTTTAACGCAAGACCCGCGTCATATTGACGAGATATGCGCACTCTCAGGCTTGCCTATCCAGGCAGTTTCCGCTACACTCACGATGATGGAGCTTAAAGGGCTCGTCACCCAGGTAGGCGGCATGAATTATGTGGCCGCTCGCGAGAACAGGTCAATTTATAAGGTTGGATGAATGATGGCAAATCATTTTTATGCAGTGATCATGGCAGGTGGGGGCGGCACACGTTTGTGGCCGCTTTCTCGTAAAGCCAAACCCAAACAATCGATCAACCTCATTGGTAACCGAACTTTGTTCCAGATCGCCATCGATCGTTTGGACGGGCTCTTCACCCCGGAGCAGATCTATGTGGTCACTGTGGCAGATCTGGCGGAGCAGTTGTACAACCAATGCCCGCAAATACCCTTAAAAAACTTTCTCATCGAGCCCATGCCGCGTGGCACGGCCTCGGTGGTGGCGATGGCAGCTGCTGCCATCCAAAAACGCGACCCATTGGGCGTGATGGCGGTGTTGACCGCAGATCATTTTATTCGTGATGTGGTTGCCTTCCAATCGGTCTTCAAAGCCGCCAAAGCGGTTGCAGAAAAGGGTTATCTGGTGACGTTAGGCATTCCGCCAACATTTGCCAGTACCGGGTACGGATACATAGAGAATGGAAAAGCTCTGGGCACCTTTGAAGGCTTTCAGGCCTATGAATTAAAGGCATTCAAAGAGAAACCCAATGCGGAGGTAGCGCAGGAGTTTTTACTACACGGTGGATACAGTTGGAATTCTGGCATGTTCATCTGGAAGGTGGATACCATTCTGGAGAAGTTCAAGGATCTTATGCCAGACCTTTTCACCAAATTGATCGCCATTCACAATGACATTGGTGAAGACCATTCCTCAGAACATTTCCGGGACGTGTGGAGCAGCATCACGCCAGAGACAATTGATTATGGTATTATGGAAAAGTCAGATCGTTGCGCTGTGCTCCCTGCAGGAAATTTGGGTTGGAACGATGTGGGTAGTTGGGACTCCCTCTTTGAGGTCATCCCTGCGGATGCTAATGGGAATATTCTCATAAAAGCCAAACATGTTGGCTTGAACACAAAGAATTCCCTTATTTACTCCACTGACCCAGGCCGCCTGATCGTGACGATTGGCATGCAAAATGTCATCATTGTGGATACCGGCGATGCGGTATTGATCTGTCCACGGGGCGAGAGTCAGAAAGTGAAAGAACTCGTAACCTATCTAAAAGAACATCAATTAAATCCTTTCTTATAGGAGAGGCTATGGTAGAAGCATATTGTGTGCGATGTAAAACTAAAAGGGAGATCAAGGATCCGGTGGCCGAGTTCAATAAGAACGGCACGCCTGTCACCACGGGTACCTGCAGCGTTTGTGGTACCAGGGTCTACCGCATTGGTAAAACACCGCAACACGAAGGCATGGTCTCCCCTGGCAAAATGCAAAAGCCAAGAAGCGGCAAACTGGTGATCGTTGAATCACCTGCCAAGGCCAAGACCGTTGGAAGATTTTTAGGTAAAGGTTATACCGTGCGTGCCTCTGTGGGGCATGTGCGTGATCTATTGCGTTCTGAATTATCGGTAGATGTGGAAAATAACTTCACACCCAAATATCGCGTTCCCAATGAGAAACGACCCGTGGTGAAAGAACTGAAAGCACTGGCCAAAGAAGCTGCGCAGATCTACCTGGCCACTGACCCTGATCGCGAAGGTGAAGCCATTGCCTGGCACTTATTGGAATCTGCCGAGATCGATCCAGAATTGACCCAGCGGGTGGTCTTCCATGAGATCACGGAACCGGCCATCAATGAGGCATTCGCTAATCCCCGCCAGATCAACATGGATCTGGTGGATGCACAACAAGCTCGCCGTATTTTGGACCGCCTGGTGGGCTATTCCATCAGTCCATTGTTGTGGGAAAAAGTACGCAGCCGCCTTTCAGCAGGTAGGGTTCAATCCGTTGCCTTACGTTTGATCGTCGAGCGTGAACGCGAGATCGATGCCTTCAACCCGGTCGAGTACTGGTCCATCGCGGCAGAAGTGACACCCAAGACCAAAAGCCAGGCATATTTAACCAAGCTATCCAAGATCGACGATGCCGATCCTGACCTGTCAAACAAAGCGAAGACCGAGCAGTATCTAAAAGATATTGAGGCGGCTCCATTTAGCATTTCCAAGATCAAAAAGAGCGAACGACGGCGAAAACCCGCTGCTCCCTTCATCACCAGTACGTTGCAGCAGGAAGCTTCCCGCAAGCTTGGCTTTACCGCTCGCCGTACCATGATGATCGCCCAGCAGTTGTACGAAGGCCTGGACCTGGGTGAGGGTGGTGTGACCGGTCTGATCACCTACATGCGTACCGATTCCACCAATGTCTCAGAAGTGGCACAAAAAGAAACACGAGACTTTATCAAAAGCATTTATGGCGAAAGTTTTTTGCCTGCCAGCGCGCCGCAGTATAAGACACGGGCGGTATCAGCACAGGAAGCTCATGAGGCTATCCGACCCACTTCTGTATTGCGCCAACCAGATAAGGTGAAAGCCAATCTTTCGCCCGAACAGTTCAAACTCTACCAGTTGATCTGGCAGCGTTTTGTGGCCTCTCAGATGGAAGCTGCTCTCTACGACACTTTATCCGTTGAGGTAACCGCCGCTGGAAAAGACCATCAATATCTATTCCGCGCTTCAGGCTCCACTCTTAAGTTTCCCGGCTTTTTAAGCGTATACGAAGAAGCTTTAGATGAAGACTTGAAATCGGAAGATAGCGAGAATGTGAAGATTCCTGCGGGGCTGGAAGAAGGCCAAAAGCAGCTGCTGTTACGCGTTTTACCCGAGCAGCATTTTACCCAACCGCCACCCCGTTTTACAGAAGCTTCTCTGGTACAGGTGTTGGAAGAAAATGGTATTGGCCGTCCTTCCACCTATGCGCCTATTCTTTCCACCATTCAGCAGCGCGGATACGTGCTGCGTGAAGCCAAACGCCTTTCACCCACTGAGACAGGGATTCTGGTGAACGACCTTTTGGTAGATCACTTCCCGGAGATCGTGGATCTGCACTTTACTGCCGGCATGGAAGAGGGACTGGACAAAGTGGCTTCAGGCGATGCGGATTGGCACAAAGTGATCGGTGATTTCTACAAAGAATTTGAACCTCAAGTAAAGAAAGCCCAGGCAGAGATGCCTGTACAAAAAGCTGAGTTGGAAAAAGTTGGCCGCGATTGCCCGAACTGTGGCCACGAGCTGGTTATCCGCTGGGGACGTTTTGGCAAGTTCATCAGTTGCAGTAACTTCCCCACCTGCCGCTACACTGAGGCCTTCCTGGAGAAGATCGGTGTGACCTGCCCCAAGGATGGCGGAGAGATCGTTCAACGCAAGACCCGAAAAGGACGTGTGTTCTTTGGCTGCGCCAATTATCCTGCCTGCGATTTCACCTCCTGGAAACGCCCGGTAGCCACCCCATGCCCCAAATGCGGCGGTGTACTGGTGGTAGCCAACAAGCGTGAATTGCAGTGTATGAATTGCGAAGAATCCTTCCTGATCGAACAGATCGGTGAAGCTGTTCAAGATTAGGTATAGATATTGCAACCATTTGGTCTATGAAATCATTTGTCAGAAGATGGAAAATCTTCTACAATGATACTTATGTGAGAAGACTGAGGGTTCGACTTGTAGGAGTCAATATGGATAAAATTCGCGATCTTATAAAATCATTCGGCAAAAATTCCCTGGCAACTGCCATCACCGGTTTTGTGGTGGGGCTGCTCATTGGCTTACCCCTTCTGGGCTGGTGGTTGCTGCCAGTCAAATGGAAGGACCTCGATGCCTCCACTTTACGGCAAGACATCAAGGCCAACTACCTTTGTATGGTAGTGGATTCCTACAAGGTGAACAAAGATGCCAACCTGGCTAAAAGTCGCTTAGAGTACATGGGCATCAGCGTTCAGCAATCTGCCTTTGCCTTCGATTCACTTCTGGGCGGTGGATGCACCTATTCTGGCAGTGACGAAGTGGTGGTGAACCTCAAATCAGCGTTGGCCTCCATGGGTGGAAATACGACCGCACCCATCACCACAACGCCTGCAGGTGCTACCACCCCGGCATCTACGACCAAGACGAAACCCGATCTCAGTGGTGTTTTTCTGGGTTTGTTGTGTGTGTTGTTCCTCGCCATCGGTGGCGTGCTTATTTACATCTTCTTCTTCAAGAATCGCCGCACCCGTGAGCAGGTTCCTCCATCAACAGAGGAAGAGGATTATCAGTCTCCGGTTGAAGATGAAGATTTTACCGCACCTGCCAAAGTACAGCAGGCTGTTAAATCTCCTGCTGCTCCCAACGGCCCAGCCGCTCATTTTATGACCACCTTTGCCATTGGTGACGACCTGTACGATGATTCATTCAGCATTGATGCGGCCAATGGCGAGTTCCTGGGTGAGTGCGGAGTAGGCATCTCTGATACAGTCGGCGTGGGCGAACCCAAGCGGGTATCCGCCTTCGAGGTCTGGCTGTTCGATAAGAATGATATCCAGACCGTGACCAAAGTACTGATGAGCACCCGCGCCATCAACGACCTGGCCACCCGTCAGCGCCTCGCCTCCAAGGGCGAACCTGTGGAAGCCCACGAAGGATTGCAGGTAATGTTGGAAACAGCCTCACTGCAATTACAGGCTCGTGTGGTGGAACTGGTTTACGGTCAGGGTGCCATGCCTGCCGGCAGCTACTTTGAAAGGCTCACTTTGGAACTGGCCGTTTGGCCCAAATAATTGTGCTCACGAACTCCCGGGATTCTCTCCCGGGAGTTTTTGTATAGTAAAGATCAAAGTAACAATTAAAATATTGTGCTCAACGCAAAAAATATTGTACAATCGTTTCAATTTCCAATCATTGACGGAAAGAATCACAATTTTTCTTCAAAAATTCAATTTAAACTGACTAACCGCTTATTTTCAAAGAAGCGGATGCACCTCTTCTTAATCTTCAGGAGTTTTAAAATGGCAACTTATATGCATGAACCCTCTCGGACTTTTGGTGAGTATTTACTGGTACCTGGATATTCTTCAACCGAATGCGTTCCAGCCAATGTGAATTTGAAAACTCCGTTGGTAAAGTTCAAGATGGGTGAGACTCCGGCAATCTCGCTCAACATTCCCATGGTATCTGCCATCATGCAATCGGTATCCGATGACAAAATGGCCGTAGCACTAGCCCAACAAGGCGGCCTCTCCTTCATCTATGGCTCACAGTCCATCGAGAGCCAGGCGCAGATGGTGGCACGCGTCAAGAATTACCGTGCCGGCTTTGTGGTGAGCGATTCGAACGTGACTCCTGAAGATACGCTCAAGGATATTCTTGAACTCAAGGAACGCACCGATCATTCCACCGTTGCCGTGACCGCTGATGGCACGCCTACGGGCAAATTGCTGGGCATCGTCACCAGCCGCGATTACCGCATCAGCCGCATGAGCCTGGACACCAAAGTAAAGGAGTTCATGACCCCATTTGCAGACCTGGTTTGTGCTGAGGATAGTACCAGCCTGAGCGAAGCCAACGACATCATCTGGGAGCACAAGCTCAATTGCTTGCCCATCATTGATAAAGAACAACATCTTGTCTCAATGGTTTTTCGCAAAGATTACAACTCTCATAAAGAGAATGACCATGAACTGATCGATGGTTCCAAACGTTACAGGGTCGGAGCAGGCATCAACACCCGTGATTACGTTGAACGCATCCCAGCTTTATTGGAAGCGGGGGTGGATGTGTTGTGCATTGATAGTTCAGAGGGCTATACAGAATGGCAGAAGATCGTACTGGAATATGCCCGCAAGAATTACGGTGATCGCGTCAAGATCGGTGCCGGCAATGTGGTGGACGGCGATGGCTTCCGCTTTTTGGCGGATGCCGGCGCTGACTTTGTCAAGATCGGTATCGGAGGCGGCGCCATTTGCATCACGCGTGAACAAAAAGGTATTGGTCGCGGGCAGGCAACCGCAGTGATGGACGTTGCCAAAGCACGCGACGAATATTGCCAGAAGACGGGCGTTTACGTGCCCATCTGTTCCGATGGCGGCATTGTGCACGATTATCACATCACCCTGGCGCTGGCCATGGGCGCTGATTTCTTGATGTTGGGCCGCTACTTTGCCCGCTTTGACGAGAGCCCCACCAAAAAGGTGAACATTAACGGCAGCTACATGAAGGAGTACTGGGGCGAGGGCAGCGCACGAGCCCGCAACTGGCAGCGTTATGATCTGGGTGGCGACGCCAAACTCTCCTTTGAAGAGGGTGTCGACTCTCTAGTACCCTATGCAGGCAGTTTGAAGGACAACGTCAGCCTTTCCCTGAGCAAGGTCAAATCAGCCATGTGCAACTGCGGCTGTCTCAGCATTGCAGAGCTGCAAAAGAACGCCAAGATCACCCTCGTCTCTTCCACCAGCATCGTAGAAGGCGGTGCACATGATGTGTTGTTGAAAGATAATAAGCAGATCAGGTAGAATTTGGTAGAAACCTACCAGCACTGACAATGTTTTGTAAAGAAGGTTCCCGTCCAATGAAAACTGACCATAATCGCCAGATTATCGAGCCTCCCAATTTACTGGACGGGGCGGATGTCCTTTTTTGGGCTTACGAGCCGCTACAACCATTCTTTTTGATGACATACAGCGACGGCAAACCTTACAAGGCGATCCATGGACTGGCCATCTGCCGCTACCCCGGGGAGACGCAATTTTACAGGTTTTCCTGTGATGATGAATGGAAAGTTGAAAATGATTGGGCGTGTGATTCGCTTGAAGAAGCACTTAAAAGCGCAAATGATCAATCAACGCTTCCCATTTATTGGAATAAGAAGTAATTTTTTAGAGGGCTGTCAATAATCACCTTCATGATGATCAACTTTACAAAATGTAATCAGAATTACAAATTTTGTTTCTCACAGGTGAAGCATGAGCATAGAGATCAATCAGCCGCTGCCATTTTTGAACAAAGGGGTGGCACAAGTGGGCATGGTAGTGGAAGACCTGGACAAAACCGTGGAGGCCTACTGGCGCACCTTTGGCATCGGCCCGTGGAGTTTTTACACCTACGGCAAGCCTTTGCTTAAGGAAATGAGCTATCACGGCCAGCCGACGGAATATAAAATGCGCCTGGCGCTCTCTAACTTTGGCACCACGCGCATTGAGTTGATCGAAGTGATGGAAGGAAGCACAGTGTATGCTGACTTTGTACGCAGCCGCGGCTACGGGGTTCAGCACCTGGGACTGCTGGTGGAGAATATGGCCGAGTCTCTGGCCCAGGCTAAAGCTGCCGGAATTGAAGTCATCATGGGCGGTTCCGGTTTTGGCCTGGATGGCGACGGCAAATACGCTTATCTGGATACTGAAGCCACTTTTGGCATCATGTTGGAGCTCATTGAACGCCCCAAAGCACGGGTTACCCCAGAAAAGGTCTTCCCGCCGCAACCAGTCAGTTAATTAAAGCAGAAACTAATTTTGCCCTTTGACGGCTTTAGCGAAATCTTCGATGGCTTTGTCAGAGAGGGGATGGTTGCCCATTTCCTGGATCAACGCCAGCGGAATGGTCACATCGTGGGCACCTGCCAACACTACCGAGACAACCTCTTGCGGAGTCTTCAAGCTGGCTGCGATGACTCGTGTTTCACCTCCTAGGCAAACCTGCACACAATCTTTGAGAATGGCCACGCCGTCGCCCAATTGCCGTGTCAGGCGGTTGACGTAAGGAGCTATGTATTTTGCGCCAGCTTCAGCGGCCAGGTAAGCCTGGGCAGCACTGGAAACGGCGGTAACGGTAATTGAAATGCCTTCTTTGGCCAATTGAGCCGTCAGACCAATGTTTTCTGTGGTGGCGCCGATCTTTACCTGAATGCGTTCAGGCGCAAGAGCAAAGATCTGGCGAGCCTGGGTGGCGCGACCGGTCAAATCGTCAGCGGTTACCTGGTACCAAACTTTACCATTGGTGAGGCTTAAGATCTCTTTTAGTACTTCCAAACCTGGGCGGTTGGTTTTGGCTACCAGAGATGGATTTGTTGTGACACCGGCCACAAAACCCAGTGCCATGGCCTGTTTCACGTCGTTGATATCTGCAGAATCTAAATAGAATGCCACGTTTGCTTCCTTATTGATAAAATTCCCGAAATTTTCTCGTCAAAAATTCTATCACTTTTCCTGCTTACTGCATAAACTTTCAAAGGGGCACCGTGTATCGCTTTCTATCACTCCCTGCCAGGTCTTGTGGTACAAAAAAAGATGGCATTTCTGCCATCTTTATCTGTTCAAAAAAGATATGAAAAGAAAAGATTATTCGATCTTCAATATCTTTAGTTTGATCTTACCGGTCGGAATGGTGGCTTCTACCACATCACCTACGCGGTGATCCATCAGAGATTGGCCGATGGGGGAGTTGTGAGAAATACGCCCCTTGGCCGGATCAGCTTCTTGCGGACCGACAAGGAAATAGGTTTCTTCGGGGTAAGATTCTTCTTGAATGGTCACTTTGGAACCGACCTGAACTGTATCCTTGGGAGCACTTTTCTCGTCAATAAGGATGACGTTGGATAAAATGCTGGTCAGCTCGGCAATTCTACCTTCAAGAAACCCTTGCTCCTCTTTGGCAGCACTGTAATCGGCATTTTCGGAGAGGTCTCCCTGCTGAATGGCAGAGCGGAGACGTTTGGCCAATTCTTCACGGGCTGGACCTTTCAGGAAATCTAATTCAGCCTGAAGTTTATCTTTGCCTTCTTGAGTTAAGTAAGAGGCTTTGTTCATTCCTACTCCAATAATAATTTGATGGTCGACCTTCCATTGTAACCCCGCTCACGGCAGGAGGGAAGGATCGAAGAGTTTTTGGTATTCTTCCACAGCGAAACGGTCCGTCATACCGGCCAGGTAATCGCAGATGGTGCGTTCCAGACCTTTGTCGCTGACCAGGTTCTGGAACTGAGTGGGTAACATCCCCGGTTCTGCCTGATAAGCTTTGAAGAGTTCATTCAGGATGCGTTCAGCCTTCTTCTGCATGCGCATGACCCGGTAATGGCGGTACATGTTCTTGAAGAGGAAATCTTTCAAAACACGGTTGACGCGCTTCATCTCATCATCAAAACCAACCACATTGTAGGGGAGCGACTGCAATTCCTGAAGGGTGCTGATGCCTGATTGGTCAATTCGCTCTGCTGAACTGCGGATCATGCTATTGACCTCGATGCCCACCAGTTCGCGGATGATCTGGTGGCGGGTGAGGTCATCGATCTTATAACCCTTGGCGCGGAAGCGGCTGGCAGCCATGTCCCACAATTCAATGCCTTCCAGCATCTCAGGGGTGATGAGGCCGGAGCGCAGGCCGTCATCCAGATCATGTGAGGTGTAAGCCAGTTCATCGGCTACATTTGTGATCTGGGCTTCCAGGTGACCGCGAAGTTCGGGCGAAAAAGCTGAAGCATCAGATTTATCGTACTCAGTTTCGTGCTTCACAATCCCTTCCAACACTTCCCAGGAGAGGTTGAGACCGGGGAAGTCGGGGTAGCGGTTTTCCACTTCTGTGACGATGCGGAAGGAGTGGTGGTTGTGATTAAAACCACCAAAGCCCTGCATCAGTTTGTTCAGGGTGGCTTCTCCGGAATGGCCAAAAGGCGGGTGGCCCATATCGTGTGCCATACAAATGGCCTCGGTGAGGTCTTCATTGGCGCCCAGGGCACGGGCGATGGTACGACCGATCTGGGTTACTTCAAGGGTATGGGTGAGGCGGGTGCGGTAATAATCACCCTCAAAGTTGACGAATACCTGGGTTTTGTATTCCAAACGGCGGAAAGCCGTGGTGTGTAAAATGCGGTCGCGGTCACGTTGGAAGCAGGTACGATAATCGGGCTCAGCTTCCTGGTGTAATCGACCTTTTGAGGTGGCCGAATGAACGGCGTAAGGGGCAAGGATCTTGTTCTCAATTTCTTCAAGCGCTTTTCGATCGAATCTCATACTAACCTCCTGATCAATGATCTCTCAAGACTGTACCAATCGATTCTCCTGCCAGTGCTTTATAGATCGCTTCTGGTTGTTTGCCAGAAAAGATATTTACTTCCAACTGAGGATATTCTACAACAAGGGCCATCATCTCTGCCACTTTTGAGGCCATGCCGCCGGTAACATCGGTGCTGGAGGAGCCAAAAACGTGGTTGCGAACCTTTGGATAAGAGGCTGTGGTGATGGTTTCGATCAGCCGAGTACAGGCGGGGAAGTCTTGCCAGACGCCTTCTTCCAGACCGGCAAGGTAAATGCGTGTAGGCTTCAAAGTAGGGACGAGGTGTTTCATTTGTTCTTCGGTAGAAAGGATGGTTCCACCAAGGTGCTCATCGAAAACCACATCCCCAAAAATGACGGGTATCAGGCCGTTCTCAAGTGCCATCTGGATGGGGCGGGTAGTCCAACTTACCACCTCGCTTTGATGGGTGAGGGCAGCAGCAGAAAGGGGGAAGATCAGTACGGGCAGTCCCAGCTTTGAGAGCCGGTCAACAACGATCTCATCCAGAGCATGGGCTTCACGCCATACTTCTAAAAATCCCTGCCATTCTTCAGCGCTGCGTACGCCATTGCGTGTGCCAAACTTTTTTGCCGCTACATGACCAAAAGAACCAGACCCGTGCCCCAGAAGCAAACGCCTGGCAGGAAAATCACGCCGGAAGCGTTGGATCTGTGTACCGATGGCATCGATCTCATCAAGCAGAGCGGTATGGGCAATGTCTTTATTGGTGATGAGCGAACCGCCTAATTTTAGAAAAATAGTTTCTTCCATAGTTCCTCAACGGCTGGGTGAAAGCGTGGTCTTGAAGGCTGATACCGCGCCAGCATCCATTAAAGCTTTGAAAATTCGGTCGGCAGAATCAGGTTCTACCAAAGCGATCATATTTCCGCCAAGTCCTCCACCAGAGAGTTTGGCGCCCAGTGCCCCGGCAGCATTGGCCGCATTGACCAGAGTATCCAATTCGGGGCAGGAGACCTGCAATGCCTGCAGGAGGTTATGGTTTTCGTTCAATAAATTGCCAATTGCTTCCGGATTGGCTTTTTCTAAATGCTGGCGGATCTGGTTTGTGATCTTACCGATCTGGCTAAAATAATTCTCCCATTTCTGTGGGTCATCTTGCCAATTTTGCCGAACTTTTGCCACTGCTTCAGCGGTAGAGCCGGGAACCCCGGTGTTGGCTACCACCAAATGGAGCGGCGCAGAAACCTGCAAGAATTCTTGGGTCTTGCCACGAATGAAGTAAACCGGTTGGTTGTAGGCAATGACCGTGTTATCTACGCCAGAAGGATTGCCGTGATGCAGTTTTTCCACTTCAAAGGCCATCTGGTTGATCTCATGCACCGGCAAGGGTTGGCCGATAAATTCACATAAGGCGCGGATGAGCGAGACTGATAAAGAAGCCGAAGAGCCCAAACCGGAGGCGAGGGGAATGGTGGAGTGAATTCGGATCTCACATGCGGGGAAATGATCTATGGAAAAATGAGCTTTTACCAACTCAAGCGCAGCGCGAATGGGATCGGTTTCATCCAGTTCTAAGATGCTGTCATCAAAGCCGATGGCATCTGCAACCAGGCGAACCTCGCCTTTGGGGGCAGTCGGTCGGGCAAGGATATAAGTGGTGGTATTGATCTGTTGCAGGGGGATGGCGATGGCAGGTTGGCCGTAGACAACCGCATGCTCCCCACATAAGATCATTTTTCCGGGAGCAGAGACTGAAATAGAGGGCATTTTAAAATATATAGAAGATCAATAAAACGGTGAGTCCCCACAGTAAAACTGTCGCCTGTAAGGGGCGATCTTTTAAGACCAGTTCTTCGGGTTCGCCGCCAGCGTTCTTCATTTTGATGAGATAAAGATAACGGAACACGCCGTAGAGCACGAAGGGTACAGTGAGCATCATGGCGTGATTTTCAGGCAAGTTGGGTGCCGAGAAGGTATACAACGAGTATGCAATGATGGTGGTGGCCGAAACGATGGTGATGAGCTGGTCGACGAAATCCAATGAGTAGCCATCCAAAACCTTGCGGTGACTGGATGGGGCGCCTTCGGTGAGGACGGTCAATTCAGCGCGTCGTTTGCCAAAGCCAATGTAAAGGGCGAGCAGTGTCGTTACCACATAAAGCCAGGGGGAGAAGCGCTGCACATGGATCACAGAGACGCCCGCAGCCACGCGCAGCACAAAACCTGCTGCGATCACCATCACATCGATCAAGGGGATCTTCTTCAGCCACTTGGAATAAGACAGGTTCATAACAAAATAGATCGCTGAGATGATGGCTAATTCAGGCGCCAGGAAGTAAGCACCTACTATCGCGCCAATGGACAACATCCAGGCTGCTACAATGGCCACAGGAACCGGTAATTTGCCAGATGCGATGGGACGATTCTTTTTGACGGGATGATTGCGATCAGCTTCGATGTCCATGCAATCATTAATGAGGTAGACACCGCTGGAAAGGGCAGAGAAAATGACAAAGGCCAAAAAGGTCCTTTGCAGCGAAGGCCAAACTGTAAGTTGACGGTCAAATACGAGGGCAGCAAAAATGAAGGCGTTTTTGGTCCACTGACGAGGACGCATGGCTTTAAAGAGGTATTTGAACATGTGATTAATATATCACATCTTGTATTTCGCAAGTACAATAAACCCCATGGAGAAGGTCCGAATTGACGTGTTGTTAGAAGAACGCCATCTGGCAGAAAGCCGCAGCCAGGCACAGCGTCTGGTGATGGCTGGCCAGGTGCGTGTGGATGGTATTGTCGCACTAAAACCAGCGCAAAAAGTGGCTGCCAACGCCGTTTTGGCAGTGGATCAGCCACAGCGATATGTCTCCCGAGGAGGCGAAAAGCTGGAAGGCGCCATTGAAGCGTTTGGTTTGACCGAGTTGAATGGGCGTGTGTGCGTGGATGTGGGTGCCAGCACCGGCGGTTTTACAGATTGTCTGCTGCAGCACGGTGCTTCCAAAGTCTATGCGGTGGATGTTGGCTACGGCATTCTGCATTGGAAACTACGCAATGATCCCCGCGTGGTGGTGATGGAACGTACCAATGGCCGTTATGTAATCGGGTACCCTGAGCCGATTTCCCTCATCACCATTGATGCTTCATTTATCTCCCTGCGCATCTTCTTGCCAGTTTTCAAGACCTGGTTTGGCGCTGAACCGGGTGAAGTGGTGGCGCTCATCAAGCCGCAATTTGAGGCGGGTCGAAAAGAAACCGCCCGCGGCGATGGTGTGATACGCGATGAAACTGTCCACCACAAGGTATTGACCGAGGTGCTCACTGAGGCTGTAAATGAGGGTTACGCCATTACTGGGCTCATCCGCTCTCCACTGCTTGGGCCAAAAGGAAACGCTGAATTCCTGGTGCATCTACGCTTACCCTTCGCTGAATCAAAACCAGTAGAAGAGTGGATCGCACCTTTATTTGCAGAAAACAACACCCCTGCTTCCGATTTCACCTTGCCAGATTAAAAATCGGTTATACTAGTTGCGATTATGCCTGCTGACACGATTCGTAACTTCTGTATTATTGCCCACGTAGACCACGGTAAGTCTACGCTGGCTGACCGTATGCTGCAATTGACCGGCACCATCTCCGATCGTGAGATGATGGAGCAGGTATTGGACAGTATGGACCTGGAACGCGAGAAAGGCGTCACCATCAAGGCGTCTGCGGTTCGTATGCTTTATGATTACAAAGGCAAGCAATACGAACTAAACCTCATCGATACTCCGGGGCATGTTGACTTCAATTATGAGGTTAGCCGCGCGCTTGAAGCCTGCGAAGGTGCCGTGCTGGTGGTGGATGCCACTCAGGGCGTGGAAGCACAAACCTTGGCCAATCTTTACCTGGCCATCGAATCAAACTTGACCATTCTCCCTGTCATCAACAAAATTGATCTGGCTTCTGCTCGCCCAGATGAAGTGGCCGAAGAGATCGAAGCCCTCATGGGCACACCAGCAGAATCCATTTTGCGCGTTTCCGCCAAAGATGGCCTCAATGTTGACAAACTGTTGGACGCCATTGTCGAACAGATCCCTGCACCCAAAGGGATCGAAGATGGCCCCCTGCAGGCACTCATTTTTGATTCCCATTATGATTCATATAAAGGCGTGATCGCCTACATTCGTGTGGTCGCTGGTTCGATCAACATGAACAGCACCTTGCGCCTGATGGCGACCAATTCTGACCTTAAACCGGTAGAGGTGGGTGTGTTTTCGCCTGGCATGGTTTCTACCGGATTTCTGAACTCTGGTGATGTAGGTTACATTGCCACAGGTTATAAATCTGTTAAAGAATGTCGCGTCGGTGATACGCTCACTTTGGCGACCAACCCTGCGGCCCAACCATTACCGGGCTACCGTCATCCCAAGCCGATGGTATTTGCCGGTATTTACCCGGTAGAAGGCGAAGATTACGAGCAATTAAAAGAAGCGCTGGAGAAGCTGCAATTGAATGACGCTTCTCTGGTTTACGACCCTGAGACCTCGCAGGCACTGAACTTCGGCTTCCGCTGCGGTTTCCTGGGACTCTTCCACATGGAGATCATCCAGGAGCGCATTGAACGCGAGTATGACCTGGATATCGTGGTGACTGCGCCCTCTGTAGAATATGAAGTAACGCTTGTTACTGGCGAGACCGTCACCATTTCTTCGCCGGCAAAGCTGCCGGATGAAGCCTCCATCAGCGAGGTCAAAGAGCCGTGGTACCGTCTGGAGATCATCACCCCCACCGATTTCTACGGAACGATCATGGATCTGGTAACCAAGCGCCGAGGCGATTTTGTCTCACAGGATTATCCAGCTCCAAACCGGGTGCAGCTCAATTATGATATTCCGCTTTCCGAGCTGATCGTCGATTTCTTTGATGATCTCAAATCTCGCACCCGCGGCTATGCCTCCATGGATTATCACTTTTTAGAATATCGGCCGGGAGCTTTGGTAAAGTTGGAGATCCTGGTGGATGAAGAGCCCGTGGATGCTTTGGCTGCCATTGTGCATAAAGAGGATGCCTACCATAAGGGTCAGGCGTTGGTGACGAAACTAAAAGCCCTCATTCCGCGTCAATTATTTGATGTTGCCATCCAGGCATCTGCCAGTGGTCGCGTTATATCTCGTGCCACTGTAAAAGCATTACGCAAAGACGTTCTGGCCAAATGCTATGGTGGAGATATCACCCGGAAGAAGAAATTGCTGGAAAAACAAAAAAAGGGCAAGCGGCGCATGAAGATGGTCGGGAATGTAGAAATTCCTCAAGAAGCTTTCATGGCAGTGCTGCGCTTGGAGGAAGAGTGAGTTCGACCCCAAGATCTAAATGGAAAAACCTTTTGCGCTGGTTGCCGGGTGTGCTAATCAGCGCGATTGCGTTATATGCGGTATTTAAACTCGTTCAATTTCAAGACCTTAAGACGGCCTTTTCAACTGCAAGCTGGCAATTCCTTGCAGCGGTATTTGTGTTAGATGTGATCTCTTTGCTGATCCGGGGAAAAGCCTGGCAGGTTATCCTGGGCAAAGGGGTTACCTGGACCCAAACCTTTTTTGGCGTTAATGAAGGGTATTTTTTGAATAACCTTTTTCCTTTGCGTGCAGGGGAAATTGGGCGTTCAATTTTTGTTGGCAAATCTTCTGGTCTTGGAACGTTTCAGGTGCTGTCTTCGATCGTCATTGAACGCGCCTTTGATATCGGTTATGCTGCGATTCTAGCCTTATTGACGTTGCCGCTTGTGGTGGGTTTGGCCTGGGTGAAAACCACTGCCTGGACGATCTTGGTACTGGT